>JAJUGV010000118.1 GCA_029265795.1 Alcaligenaceae bacterium | reverse complement strand
TTGAGCGGCTGATCGAACGGCCGGATGGTTTCGCGATCCTTTGATTCACAGCCCTGGACGTTCTCGGCCACGGTGCGTCCGGTCACTGTCATGCAGCTGCCGTCCAGAACCCCCGCCTGCAGCAGTTCCCATTGGATGGCCGGCACGCCCCCGGCCCGATGGAAATGCTCGCCGAGATACTCGCCAGCCGGCTGTACGTTGGCCAGTAGTGGGAGGTCGTATCCGTACTTCTGCCAGTCATCGTGTCGCAGTTCGACGCCGGCATGTCGCGCGATGGCCATCAAATGCGGTGGGGCGTTCGTCGAGCCGCCGATGGCGGTACTCACCCGGATCGCGTTCAGGAACGCCGCGCGCGTCATGATGTCCAGCGGCTTGATGTCTTCCAGGACCAGCTCCACTGCACGGTGCCCGGTGCGATAAGCCATTTGCCCGCGCTCACGATAGGCGGCCGGAATTGCCGCGCAACCGGTCAGCGACATCCCCAGCGCTTCAGCCAATGCGTTCATGGTGGAAGCGGTCCCCATCGTATTGCAATGGCCTACAGACGGCGCGGAACTCAATGCCGCGGCCATGAACTGCTCCTCGTCAATTTCGCCGGCAGCCAGTTTGCGTCGAGACTGCCAGATCACCGTGCCGGACCCTGCACGCCTGCCTTCATGCCAGCCATCCAGCATCGGACCTCCGGACAGCACGATGGCAGGGATGTTCACCGTTGCGGCCGCCATCAAGGCAAATGGGGTGGTCTTGTCGCAACCAGTGGTCAGGACGACGCCGTCGATGGGATAGCCATAAAGCACCTCCACCAGGCCGAGATAAGCCAGATTGCGGTCCAGCGCAGCGGTGGGACGCTTGCAATTTTCGAATATGGGATGGGTGGGAAACTCGATGGGGATTCCGCCGGCATCGCGGATGCCATCGCGCACCCGGCGTACCAGATCGATATGTACGCGATTGCAAGGAGTCAGATCGCTGCCGCTCTGTGCGATGCCGATGATCGGCTTGCCGGAGCGAAGTTCTTCCGGGGTAATTCCGTAATTCATGAACCGCTCCAGATACAGCGCAGTCATGTCGATGTGGTCGGGATTGTCGAACCAGTCGAGGGAGCGGAGGCGGCGTTTCGCAGGGATCTTGTTGTCGTTCATTGTCTGCTATGTCTCCTTTTTCTTCTCACTTTGCGTTTTCCCCAATTCTATTGGTGATGGGGTCGGTTTAATTTATCATATTGTCAGACAACATGGCATCATGACAACAAGAGCCGCGCGACGTTTCAGCGCCGGCCTGGAGGAGGAAGTCTATGGGAACGCAGCCTGACACACGTGGCAGGGGCACTGAAGAACTGCGCGGCAGTTTGTCGGAGAAGCTTTGCGGTATTCCAGTGATCGTGGATGAAGCGGGGATTGCTCCCTACTGCCGTGATTGGCACGGCGACGTTCAGACGGGCGCAGTGGCTGTACTGCGTCCCGGCAGTACGGCCGACGTCTCCCGGTGCGTCCGGGCCTGTGTCGACCTGGGTCTTGCCATCGTTGCGCAGGGAGGGAATACCGGCCTGGTCCTGGGGGGTATCCCAGACGATGCGCAGTCGCAAGTGGTTCTGAGCCTTGAGCGTATGAACCGCGTCCGTCGTATCGATGTGGACGACTTCTCGGCTGTCGTTGACGCCGGTTGCGTGCTGGAAGCCATCAAGGACGCGGTATCCGAGCATGACTTTTTTTTTCCGCTCTCGCTGGGCGCACAAGGCAGCTGCCAGATCGGTGGCAACGTCAGCACTAATGCCGGCGGCATCAATGTCCTCCACTACGGTATGGCTCGCGACCTGGTCCTCGGGCTGGAAGTGGTTCTCCCGGACGGATCCGTGCTCGATTTGCTCCATACATTGCGCAAGGACAACCGTGGTATCGATCTAAAGCAGCTTTTCATTGGCGCGGAAGGGACGCTCGGCATTGTCACCGGGGTGGCCATCAAGCTGTTTCCGCGGCCCCGCCAAGTAGAAACCGCCATGGTCGCACTGGGTTCGCTACACGATGTGATCGCGCTATACCGGCGAGCGCGCCACGACTGTTGCGACCTGATGACCGCTTTTGAGTTCATGCAGCCGCTCGCCTTCCAGCTCGCAATTGAGGCACACCCGGACCTGACCATGCCCCTGGGCGATTACCCCGCGTACGTCCTGATGGAGGTCTCGGGATCCGGACTCGTTGACGCCCGTGGCATGCTGGAACAGTTCCTCGAAAACGCCATGGCCGACGGCCTCATCCTGGACGGTACCGTGGCGGCCACGCGCGCCCAGAGCATGAGGCTCTGGCGGTTTCGTGAAGGCATGATCGAAGGCCAAGCCCAACGCGGCGTGCATATGCGTACTGACGTTTCGGTACCGCTCTCGAGCCTCGCAGATTTCGTGCGAAACGCTCAGCACGATTTGCAGCAAGCCTTCCCTGATAGTGAGGTCGTTGCCTACGGCCATGTGGGCGACGGCAACGTGCATTTGAATTTGTTGCCACCTGCTCGTGCAACGCTCGATGAGCGACATGAAATCCTGCAGCGAGGTAACGACATCGTGAATAAGTGGATAGACGTCTACGGAGGAAGCATCAGCGCCGAGCACGGAATCGGACGCCTGAAACTGGCGGACTTCGAGCAGCGTCTACCCCCGGTGCAGCGTCGTCTCCTCGAAGGCCTGCGCGGGTTGCTGGATCCTCATCAACACATGAATCCGCGGTGCCAGCTCAATCAGACCCCGATATGCGAAGGCGTCGAGGTGGCTTGAACCCCCTAAGGAAATTATCGTTGTCATGACTACTCATCGTTTCAGGCAGATGGCGCGAGCTGAGCATTTCCCCGCTCGCATCGCCGATCAGATACGCCGCGACATTGCTGCGGGGCGGTTGACTGCCGGCGACCGCCTGCCTACGGAACTGAAGCTTTCCGAGATGTTCGGCGTAAGCCGTACCGTGGTACGCGAGGCCATTGCACAACTCAGAAATGAAGGGTTGGTTGAGTCGCGCCAAGGGGTGGGCGCCTTTGTCGTCGACGCTGATAAGCGCCGGCTCATTCAGTTCGGCACTGACTCTCTCACGGATCCCGAGCATTTCCGAAGCCTGTTCCAGCTGCGGGTGCCGCTGGAGATCGAAGCAGCGGGCTTGGCAGCCCTTCACCACGATGCTTCCCAACTTCAGAAACTCGACGCCGCCCAACTCAAAATGGAAGGGCGTTCGCGCTGGGGGGACGAGTGGATAGAGGCGGACCTGGAGTTTCATACCGTATTGGCGATGGCGACGGGAAACGAGTACTTCAGCATGTTCCTTGGCTTCATCGGCGGGCATCTGAGCCAATCCATAAGTGCCGGCCGTATCGAATCCCAGCTTGAGGACATTGTTGATGTAACGCTCGCCGAACACGCCGCCATTCGCGATGCCATTGCGCAGCGCGACCCGATCGCCGCACGCGAGGCCATGCGGACCCATATCACGAACGCCGCCGGGCGGTTAAAGCTTGAGCTGCAATGGACTGACCAGAAACCCAAATAGCATCGCATTGCAGCCATGCTGCGGAAAAAGAAAAACAAGGAGACAACAAATGACCGACAACGGCCAGCCGGATGCCACGACGGTGTCCGCCGGTGATCCTTTGCAGGCGCAAGACATCCTGCCTACAGACTTTGCGCAAGCAAAGCTGGCGGGCCGAGTATGGCGCAATGACCTGAATGGACCCAGCCCTGTACTGGTGCTCGGTGGAGAGCTATACGACGCTTCATCGCTCGCGTTCACTCTTGCAGATCTGCTCGAGCGGCCCGACCTACTTGATATTTGCACCAGCCGCCGGGGGCTTGAGTCGCTAGGCGCCGTTGATGATTTCCTATCGGGAGCAAAAGGCCGGCTATTGGCGCCTGCGGATCTGCAATCAATCAAGGCTGCAGGGGTCACGTTTGCAGACAGCATGCTCGAGCGGGTCATCGAAGAGCAGGCAAAAGGACGTCCCGAACAGGCACAGCTGATCCGAGACCGGCTGGTGCCGGTATTGGGCGACAGGTTGCGCGGCCTGGTCGCAGGATCGCCGCAGGCCGAACAGGTAAAGGCACTCCTTCTGGAGATGGGTGCCTGGTCGCAATACCTTGAAGTCGGGATCGGCCCCGACGCGGAAATCTTCACGAAGTCCCAACCCATGTCCGCCGTGGGTTGTGGCGATTTGATCGGCATCCACCCCATGTCGAAATGGAACAATCCCGAGCCTGAAGTCGTTCTGGCCATCGCGTCAGATGGTCGCATAGTCGGCGCCACGCTGGGCAACGATGTCAATTTGCGGGATGTGGAAGGTCGTTCTGCACTTCTGCTCGGGAAGGCCAAAGACAATAACGCCTCGTGCGCGATCGGGCCTTTCATCCGGCTTCTGGATGAGCACTTCAATCTGGAATCGGTCGAATCCCTTGACGTTTCGTTGCGTGTGGATGGGCCCGATGGCTTTCTGCTTCACGGTTCCAGTCCGATGAAGGCCATCAGTCGGAAGCCTCGCGAACTGGTATCTCAGCTTCTCAATCGGAGCCACCAGTATCCCGACGGCGTGCTGCTGTTCCTGGGCACCATGTTCGCGCCCGTGCAGGACCGTCACGGCTCCGGACAGGGCTTTACTCATGAGATCGGCGACAGGGTCACCATATCGGCGCCCCAGCTGGGAAAGCTGGTGAATCGGGTCGCACACAGCGATCAGTGCCCGCCTTGGGAGTTCGGCCTGCGCGCGCTGTTCCATCATCTGCTGCAGCGGCGTAAGGCCTGACCGGTACACCGGAACAATAAGAAGGAGGCAAGACCGAATGGAACGGCTCAGAAGGCTTTTCTATCAATTTCTCGAAGGGTTGCTGGTGCTGACGCTGGCCGGCATGTGCGTCATGGTGTTCACCAATGTCGTACTCCGCTATGGCTTCAATCAAGGCCTGGTGGTATCCGAGGAGATGGCACGATTCTTTTTCGTGTGGCTGACATTCATTGGCGCTGTACTCACCTTCCGCGAGGGCGCACACATTGGTATCGAAACGGTAGTGCAGCGCTTGTCGAGGCGCGGCAGGCTCGTATGCATGTTTCTTTCCAATGTGCTCATCATGGTTTGCGGTGCGATTTTTTGCTTGGGCGCATGGCAGCAGCTCGAGATAAACGCAACCATGTATGCCCCGGTGACCGGACTTTCCCTCGCGTGGGTATACGGGATCGGCATGTTCACTGGCACCGGAGTGTTCCTTATCGCCCTGAGCCGTGCGTATGAGGTGGCCACGGGTAAGGTGAAAGACGAAGACATTGCCAAGTTCGCCGGCGACCTGCTTCCGGACGACGTCGCCGAGGCACTGAAAGGGGTGGCGAAATGACGCTAATGGTCTTCATCGCTTCGCTACTGGGATCCATGGCCATCGGGACGCCGGTCGCCTTCGCACTGATGTTCTGCTCGCTCATGCTGATGATGCACATGGGCATGTTCGACCCTCAGATCGTCGCGCAGCAAATGGTGACCGGGGCGAACACCTTCACGTTATTGGCCATTCCGTTCTTTCTACTCGCCGGCGAGCTCATGAATGCGGGCGGGCTATCAAAGCGGATCATTGACTTCGCGCTGGCCTGCGTAGGGCACATACGTGGCGGGCTGGGCATTGTGGCCATCATGGCGGCTGTCATCATGGCCAGTCTTTCAGGATCGGCGGCCGCCGATTCAGCGGCCTTGGCGGCCATTCTCATTCCCATGATGCGGGATGCCGGCTACAACGTGCCACGCTCGGCCGGCCTGATGGCGGCCGGAGGCGTCATTGCGCCGGTATTGCCGCCGTCTCTCGCCTTCATCATCTTCGGAGTGGCAGCGAACGTCTCGATCAGCAAGCTATTCATGGCCGGCATCGCGCCGGGGCTGATGATGGCCTTTGCGCTTGTGCTGGCGTGGATGATCGTAAGCCGAAAAATGGACGTGGAGCCGTTGCCAAGGCAGGACGCGCGCACTCGCCTGCGCGCCACGGGTGAAGCTGCATGGGCCCTGGGCATGCCCGTAATCATTCTTGGTGGCATACGTTTTGGCATCGTCACACCGACAGAGGCGGCCGTCGTTGCCGCAGCGTATGCGCTGGTCGTGGGTATGTTCGTTTATCGGGAACTGCGGGTCCGAGATCTTTACGGCGTCTTGTTGAAGTCGGCCAAGACCACCTCGGTAGTGATGTTCCTGGTAGCAGCGGCGCTGGTATCGGCATGGCTGATCACTGCAGCCGACATCCCGGGAGAGCTGGGGGAGCTTATCTCCCCGTTGATCGAACGACCCAAACTCCTGATGTTCACCATTATGGTGCTGGTCCTCATTGTCGGCACGGCACTGGATCTTGCGCCGACCATCCTCATCCTGACCCCCGTCCTGATGCCTGTCGTCATGAAGGCGGGCATCGACCCTGTCTATTTCGGCGTCATGTTCGTGATGAACACATGCATCAGTTTGCTGACGCCCCCGGTTGGAGTGGTACTTAACGTTGTCAGCGGCGTGGCCAAGGTTCCGCTGGGCAAGGTGATATGGGGAGTTGCGCCCTTTCTGCTCGTGCAGATCGCGGTGCTTTTCGTTCTGGTGGCATTTCCATCGCTTGTGATGGTGCCGCTGGACTGGCTGTACTGATGGACCCGTTCGGCCGGATTTTTCCGGACGAAGTGCTTCACTTATTCGACTAGGAGACAACATGAAAAAAGCAAGTATCGCCGCCATCTTGGCAGCCATTGGTCTGGGCGTTGCAGCGGCCCCGGCCACGGCCGAGTTCAAGAACCGCAACATCCGCCTTTCCAATGGCTTGGCCCCCGATCATCCTGTGGCCGAGGGGGTCAAAGCGTTCAATGCGTGCCTGGATGAGAAATCCGGTGGCAAGATGAAGATCAGTGCCTACTGGAGCGGGTCGCTGGGCGACGACATTCAGGCGGCCCAAGCATTGCGTTCGGGCGTGCAGGAAGCAGTGATCACATCTTCGTCACCGCTCGTCGGCCTGGTACCGGCAGTCGGGGTTTTCGACCTGCCGTTCCTGTTCAAGGACGAAGCCCAGGCCGATGCGGTGGTGGACGGCGAGTTCGGAGCGATGATCAGCCAGAAAATGGAAGAAGTCGGCCTTATCAATCTGGCCTACTGGGAAAATGGCTTCCGCAATGTCAGCAACTCGAAGCAGCCCATCACCAAGTGGGAAGACTTCGATGGGCTGAAGATCCGCGTCATGCAGAACAACATTTTCATCGACACCTTCCAGAACATGGGTGCCAACGCCACGCCCATGGCATTCAGCGAAATCTTCTCGGCGCTCGAAACGCGGGCCATTGATGCGCAGGAGAACCCCTACGTCACCATCGACACTTCGAAGTTCTATGAGGTGCAGAAATACGTCTCGGCGACCCGGCACGCCTATACGCCCTTCATGGTTCTGTTTTCGAAGCGTATATTCGACCGCTACAGCGCCGAGGAGCAAGCGGCTTTGCGCGAGTGCGCCATCGTAGGTCGTGATGTCCAGCGCAAGGTAATCAGGGAGTTGTCGCAAAAGTCCCTGGAGAACATCAAGGCGGCCGGCGTCGAAGTGAATGAAGTCTCTGCCCAGGAGCTGGAGCGCATGCGCGAGAAGTCGCAGCCGGTGTATGACAAGCACAAGGCAACGATTGGCGCCGAGGTCGTGGACCAGCTTCAGGACGTGCTCAAGTCGCTGTGAGACAGACAATGTATGCGTGACACGCAGCACCAGCGCCCGGGATATCCGGGCGTTTTTTTTCCTGCGGTGCGCCGCAGCGGTTGCCGCCCGCGCCATGCGGGGCTACATTTTCGGGTGATGAAAAGGAGACGACATGCCAATCACCAAAGGGTACAAAGACCTCATTAAAGAGGCGCGCGAACGAATCACGACGTTGTCGCTTGATGAAGCCAAGGCCAAGCTCGAAAGCCCGGATACCGTTTTCGTCGATATCCGCGACGTTCGCGAGCTGGAGAGAGAAGGGCTGATTCCGGGTGCCTACCATGCTCCGCGGGGCATGCTGGAATTCTGGGTAGACCCGGAAAGCCCGTATCACAAGAGTGTTTTTGCGGAAGACAAGGACTTCGTGCTGTACTGCGCGTCTGCCTGGCGATCAAGCCTTGCCACCGCCACGCTCCAGGACATGGGTCTGACGCGTGTCAGCCATATCGATGGCGGTTTCAAGGCATGGAAGGAGGCGGGCCTGCCTGTTGCCGAGAAAGCGGCAAAGTAAATCCTGGTTCGCGGAGTCGGGCGGCGGGATCAATATGTTAGTTATCAGAGGCAATCTTGCTGCGTTGGTTTGAAAGTCTGCTAGATCCATTCCCGCCCGAGGAGGCTCCCGTCCCTCCCAAGGGCTTGCTGCCATTCCTCTGGGATTGCACCCGTGGCTCACGACGTTATCTCGCGGGCCTCGCTGTGCTGAGCGCAGGGGTGTCAATCTACGAGGCCTGGCTTTTCGCCTTTCTCGGCCAAATCGTGGATTTGCTTGCCGCGTGGCAGACCGGCACCGAAGCGGCCGAAGAGGTGCGCCGCACGTTATGGGCTGTCGGGATCGTGCTGGTGGCCAGCGTCGGCCTCGTGGGATTGCAGACCATGGTGCAGCATCAGGCGCTTGCCATCAATTTCCCATTGCGTCTGCGCTGGGATTTCCACCGGCTGATGCTGCGGCAAAGTCTTTCCTTCTTTTCGGATGAGTTCGCCGGGCGCGTCACGACCAAGGTCATG
>JAJUGV010000082.1 GCA_029265795.1 Alcaligenaceae bacterium | reverse complement strand
CCGTTCCCCCTCGTCCGCAGCCGAACTCAGCGGAAGCCAAGGCAGCCGCCGAGCAACGAGCCCAGATCCTGGCAGACATTGCTGCCGCTGAACCCGATTGGCTGTTAGTACTAGACCGGGGCGCCATCAATAACGGTGAGCGTACCGCGGCAGAGACATTGGCAAAACATCCGCAACTAGCGGCCACACGCGCATTCAAAGAAGATCGTGTTGTGTACCTGGACCCTAATGGTTGGTACATCGTGGGTGGCGGTCTGAACAATATGCGGGCTGTTGTCCAGAGTCTTTTAGAAAATATGAACGAGCCGCGCTGAACTCGCCGCACGCATGGATCCAGAATTTCCGCTTGCATTTCACTTTTTTTCACGATACTGTATATCCATACAGTCTTTGGAGACGCATTATGCAAGCGGTTCCCATCAAAGGCCGGGGCAGCCTCTCCAACCGGGGCTCCCGATTCCACGCTCTGCAACGGCAGGCATGCCCAGACGACTGGGCTTGGTCACCCTCTAACGGCGGGTTCGGTGGCACCCAGCTGCCCGACTTCCCACCCCAGCCTCCCGAACCGTCTCGGCCGGCCACCACAGTCAGCACTGAAAGAGCCCGCAGTATCGTGTCGCGCAACAATTCGCCCGACATCCCATTCGATCGCTCAATCAACGCCTACCGTGGCTGCGAGCATGGGTGCATTTATTGTTACGCCCGGCCTTCCCATGCGTATCTCGACCTCTCCCCCGGTCTTGATTTCGAAACACGGCTGTTTGCAAAAGAGAACGCTGCGGAACTGCTACGCAAAGAGCTTACGCGCCCCGGCTATCGCCCCGCCCTTATCGCTATGGGCACGAATACCGATCCTTACCAGCCGGTAGAGCGGCGCTTACGCCTCACTGCCAGTCTGCTGGAAGTCTTCGACGAATTCAGGCATCCCGTCAGCATTACCACTAAGTCCACCCTTATCACGCGCGATCTCCCGCTGCTCACGCGGCTCGCCCGGCGCAACCTGGTACGCGTGTTCGTCTCCATCGGTACATTGAATCGCGAGCTCGCCCGCCGCATGGAGCCACGGGCCGCCACCCCGGCTGCTAGGCTCGAAGCGGTTCGTGCCCTGCGCGACGCAGGTGTGCCGGTGGGTGTCCTTATCGCTCCCGTCATTCCCGGGCTTTCAGATCACGAATTGGAACGCGTCGCCATTGCCGCTGCAGACGCCGGTGCTATCGACGCACAATATATTCTGCTTAGGCTGCCTCGCGAGGTAGACGGCCTTTTCCAAGAGTGGCTGCAAGCGCATTACCCCATGAAAGCGGCGCATGTCATGAATTTGGTGCGCGCCATGCGCGGCGGCAAGAATTACGATTCCGACTTTCGCCAGCGCATGGGTGGCACTGGCGTGCACGCCGATATGCTACGTCAACGCTTCCGGCGTATCTGCGTACGTACTGGGCTGAATCAACGCAAGATTGAACTTAACCACACTGCATTCCAAGTACCGGCGGCAAACGGGCAGCTCGGTCTCTTTTAAGGCAGGTCGCCTTACATGCGCTCAATGGCAGGGTAGAACTCGCGGTTTTCTCGCTGCATGCGCTGGTACACCTCTTTCAGTATGGTGTTGGCCGCATCGCGAAATGCCTCGGGCTGTGCGGCCACCTTGGCAGCGTCGGACCACTGGTTGGTGAATCGAATGTAGCGGTTCGCAATGCCCTTCATTTCGTTTTGGTAGGCGGCCCCCATCGCAGAAATGGCTGGGTCGTCGGCCTTCTGAACGGCGGGATACAAGATGCGGTCTTCGACCGCAAGGTGCAAGGTCACGACCTTACCCAATTCCTTGACTTGCTGAGCTATCGCGTGCGAATTGGCCATGATGCCGTTATGGGCCAGAGTCCGAAGTGAGTCGATACGCTCGAGGATGTCTACGTGGTCGTGCTTGAAACGGTCAATGTCCATAGCGGGGTTACACTGCAAAATAAAGGTATATTTTTAATATATCTTATCAGTTTGTATTGCTCCGAAGCAAATGTGCCATTCAGCTGTTATTCGGCCGCGCTGTGATAAGCTTTTCCACGCCAGGTCGCAGCCCCAATAACTGAGCCACCGAGTCATTCCCAACACGCAGCGCGCCCTGGTTAAGGCTTCAGCCTGCGCATTTCTACGTATCTACATTGTGTCAACAACAAACCAGTTCAGTCTGAAGAAGATCGCGGTCGCCGCGTACGGCCCCTCCCTGCTTTTCGGCATGGTAGAAGGCGCGATCTACCCCATTATTGCCCTCACCGCACGCGACCTCGGAGCTAGTATTGCCCAAGCGGGTCTGATCGTTGCGCTCACCGGCGTAGGCGCTCTCGTGAACAATATCCCCGCGTCATTGCTGACTGCCCGGTTTGGTGAACGACGCGCCATGATTGGCGCTGCCATCCTCGCCATCATCGCTTTGATGCTTTGCGTGAGCGCGGCTACGCCCATAGTGCTGGGCGTCGGCATCTTTATGGTGGGTATGGCGCAGTCCGTCTTTAGTCTGGCGCGGCAGACTTACCTTACCGATGCGGTACCTGTGTCGATGCGGGCACGTGCCCTATCCACCTTGGGCGGCGTCGTACGCATAGGGTTGTTCATTAGCCCCTTCATCAGTGCACTGCTCATGCAGTTTATGGGTCTGCAAGGTGCGTACTGGCTGGCCAGCATCGCCGCTGCCGCTGCGGGGGCGTTGGCCTTCACCCTGCCCGACCTGGAACGCGACAACAAGTATTCGGCGCCTGATGGCACACGCGACAACGCCGCCGATACTAAGCAGCAGGCCGCGAACAGTCGGAGAATCAGTGTGCTGGTGCGCCAGTATCGACGCTCATTTGCAACGCTAGGTATTGCGTGCATGCTGGTCGCAGCCTTGCGTGCCAGCCGGCAGATCGTAATTCCGCTGTGGGCGACACATATCATGCTCGACGCGGCCACTGTATCGGCCATCTACGGCGCAATGGGCGCCATCGATATGTTGCTGTTTTACCCTGCCGGCAAGGTCATGGACCGCTTTGGGCGCCAATGGGTGGCCTTACCGTGCATGGTGACCATGGGCACGGCCTTCGCGCTGATACCGTTTACCACTACCTTGTTTGGTTTCGTCTTGGTGATATTGCTGCTTGGTTTTGGCAATGGAATGGGCTCTGGCTTGGTCATGACGGTCGGGGCGGATTGTTCGCCTGCCCATGCCCGCCCGCAGTTCCTGGGTTTATGGCGCTTCATCACCGATATCGGAACCTGTGGCGGCCCCTTGCTGGTTTCGACCATCGCCGCAACCGCAGGCCTCGCTACCGGTATAGGGGCCGTAAGCGCGATGGGCTTCACAGCTGCTGCAATTTTTTGGAAATGGCTGCCGCGGCGTTGATCTGATACGCTCAAATTCTTCGATCTTCAAGGAGTTCTCATGTCCATTGCCCCCTTGATCACCGCCGGCGAGTTGGCCGCACTGTTACAGCAGGGAAATCAGAAATTGCTGGTGGCCGATTGCCGTTACGCACTCACCGACCCGGCCGCCGGTGCCCAAGCCTACGCTAAGGGCCATATCCCGGGCGCCGTGTATGCGGACCTGGGCGAATTGCTCAGTGGCGCTACCACAGGCATGAATGGGCGTCATCCGCTGCCCGACCCACAGGTGTTCGCTGACGGTATGGCCGCACTGGGGGCCAACGACGATACCCGGGTCATTGCCTACGATGCAGAAGACTCATCCTTCGCCGCGCGCTTGTGGTGGCTGCTGCGCTGGATTGGGCACGAGAATGTGCGCGTGCTGGACGGCGGCCTCAAAGCCTGGCTCGATACCGGCGGCGAACTCTCCACGGCGGCTCCCCAACCCAGTCGGGGGCGACTCGGCTTGCGCAATCGAGCGATGCCCACCGTGACGTTCACAGACGTGCTTGCCAATGTGGAAAGCCAAGAAAAGCTTGTCGTTGACGCACGCAGTCCCGACCGCTATCGCGGGGAAAACGAAACGATAGACCCCGCGGCAGGCCATATACCAGGTGCGCTCAACCGCTATTTCAAAGAGAACCTGCAGGCAGATGGCACGTTCAAATCGCCTGCCACACTGCAGGAAGAATTCAGGCAGCTGTTGGGCGACACCTCGCCGGAGCAAGTCATTCACCAATGCGGCTCGGGCGTCACTGCCTGCCACAATTTGCTTGCCATGGAAATCGCGGGCCTGAAAGGAGCCACACTCTACCCAGGGTCATGGAGCGAATGGTGCCGCCAGCGCAATGTGCCGATCGCGCGTAGCGGCATCTGATTTCCGGCGCCGTATCAGTTCATCGTCAAGCCGATCGCCCGCGCGGCATCGGCAAAGCGCTGCAAATCGGCATGGATGGTGGCCGGAAATTCGGTCGGGTCATGGTTAACCAGGTCGTAGCCCATGGCCACAAGCTCACGCTGCATGGCAGGCTCGTTCAGCAATTCGCCGATGGCCCGCCGCATCTCGCGCATGATGGCCGGCGGGGTGTCTGCCGGAGCAAGCAAACCATGCCACTGGTTGAGCTCATAACCTGTCACGCCCAGCTCAGCGACTGTAGGCGTGTCGGGCAACAGCGCCGAACGCTCTGCCGACGTCACCGCCAGGGCCCGAAGTTTGCCGGACTGAATATGCGGCAAGGCACTGGATGCAGTGACCACGCCCACGTCTACCGTGCCCGACATCACATCGATCAGTGCCGGCCCACAGCCACGATAAGGCACGTGCAACCATTGCGAGCCCGTGCTCTGATTCAGCATCCCTGCCGCCAGATGCTGAGGTGTGCCGTTCCCGCAGGACGCATAGGCAGGGGCCTGCGCGCCCGATGCACGGCCGGCGTCTACAACCGTTCGTAAGTCGGGCCAGCGCGATTCCGCGGCGGTCACAATCACCGACGGCACATAGGCAACATTAATGACGCCGGTCAAATCCTGCGCGGGATCGAAACCCAACTCGCTAAACACCGCGGGGTTGATTGCATAGGAACTGTTGGCCACCAGCAGGGTATGACCATCCGCCGCGGCGCGGGCCACGGCCTGCGCTCCGATGTTGCCACTGGCTCCGGAGCGGTTCTCCACGACAAATGGCTGACCCAGCTTGTGGTGCAAGCGGTCGGCAAGGCGGCGCGCCAGCGTATCGGTGCCGCCCCCCGGCGGGAACGTTACCACCAGGGTGACCGGGCCGCTTGGCCAGTCGCGAGGGACCGGCTTGTTGGAATGGTCGCTGCGCGCCACACCCACTGCAGCTGCAGCGGCAAAAACCGCTAGCGTGGCCACCCCAAACCTACGCAACCAACGCCGATCATGCATGGCCCGTTCCCGCTACTTTGCTGGGCCGTTGCGCCGCCACAGGCTGTGCAGGCAGTGCATCGAGCCCAATATCCAGAACCGCGACGCTGTGAGTAATGGCGCCGACGGCGATGTAATCCACCCCCGCCCGAGCAATGTCAGCTACCGTTTCCAGCGTGACCCGCCCAGAGGCTTCGGTGACGGCGCGGCCATTCACCATGCTCACGGCGGTACGCAGCATTTCGGGCGGCATGTTGTCGAGCAAGATGATATTTGCACCCGCGTCCAGCCCTTCCTGCAACTGCTCCAGCGTATCGACTTCGAGCTCAATGGCCACCATGTGGCCGGCATTGCGGCGTGCACGCTCGACGGCAGCTTTTACTCCGCCCGCCACTGCAACATGGTTGTCTTTGATAAGAATGGCATCGTCCAACCCGTAACGGTGATTGCTGCCACCGCCAACACGCACGGCATACTTCTGCACCATACGCAGCCCCGGCAGGGTCTTACGCGTACACGTTACGCGGGTGCCATAGGGCCGGATCACATCGGCGATGCGTGCGGTTGCCGTTGCCACACCACTTAAATGGCCGAGAAAATTAAGTGCCGTGCGCTCAGCAGAGAGAATCGCGCGAGCAGGCCCGCACACCGTGGCGATGACATCGCCCCGCTTCAAGCGTGCGCCATCTCGTAGTTGAGGCTGAAATTCGATGCTCGAGTCCATCTGCTTGAAGGCCAGGCGCGCCAAATCGAGGCCGGCAAGTACGCCGGCTTCACGCGCTACCAACTGCAGGCTGCTCGTGGCCTCGGCGGGGATAATGAGGTTGCTGGTGAGGTCCCCCGCCCTGCCCAGATCTTCCAGCAACGTATCTCGGACCAGGGGCTCCAACATGACGTCTGCCAGGGGCGGCACATCGGCAATCTCTTCCTGCGCGCTGGGTATCAATGCCAACTTAGCCTGTACGGTCGGCTCCGTCTCATCGGTCTCACGCTCCAGCAGCTGCGCGGACCTCTCGGTAATTATGCTCATGTTGAGTATATTGTGCGTTTAGGAAAAGCCGGATGGGCATACAGACATGCCTGCCCCGCCGGCAAACATTATGCTAATACTGAGCATAAATTGCGTCAAGCGGCTGCGGCGAGTAAACGACAGACTGAAAAATTGCTAGCGCGCCAAAGGCAACTTGCTGCCTGCAATGGCGCGATCCAGCATGACGTCGCGGCGGAATTGGAAGAGCTTTGCCGGACGCCCGGCCACCCCCCGCTCCATGGCGCCCGTTTCTTCCACCAGCGCCTGCTGCTCGATGAAACGGCGGAAATTCTGCTTGTGCAGCAGCCGCCCGGCCACCGCTTCAAACGCCTGCTGCAATTGCCACAGCGTAAAGCGTTCGGGCATCAGTTCGAACACCACAGGGTGATAGCGGATTTTTGCGCGCAGCCGCGCCATTGCCGTCGCCAGGATGCGTCGGTGATCATGTGGCATGGGCGTACCGGGCACGACGGAGCCCGAAGTCAGCGGCGTGCGCCGCAATGCTTCCGGCACACAGCCCGCTTCATACAACAATTCATAGCGCTGCAGGGCCAGTTCTTCATGCCAGGTGTCGGGATCCGGGCTAAAGGTGAGCGCTACGCGGCGGCGACGCTGTTCACGCACAGCCGTATCTGTGGCCTGCTTCACCCAGTCGCCCAGGCGCGGCAGGATCTCGGTTTGCATGACTGCGGGTGGCCCATCGCGCCAATCTTCCCAGGGAAAATAACGATACCAATCCTGCCAATTGGCAGCCTCGCCTTGTGCGGGCGTTTTCTCCCGGGTCAGACCCAAATAGCTGACGGAAACAATGCGCTGGCCCGCGGCATTGGCGCGGTCACGGTCAGCAAAGGTATAGAGTTGTTCTACATAGCCCAGCGGGTGGTGCGTTTGCCGTTCCACCCAAGCCCGCAGACCTGCCTGCAGCGATCGGTGTGAAAACTCGAAGGCCCCGGCCGGCAGGGCGTGATCCGCGTCTCGTACCAGCACCCGCGGCATGCCCTGGGTAACTGCCACGATGACGGCCACCAGTTCGACATTCAGTCCGGCGGCCTGAGCCTGTGAGGAATGTTCTAGGGAAGTTTCGTGGGACAAGGTAAAGAATTCAGTCATGGCGTTGCGGCGGTTAGCGCCAGCACGACGATAGCATGAACCCATTGCAGCGACATGGCAAGCGCCCCTCTGCGCTCAGCTTCCAGGCAGCTCTACCGGTGCTTGGCGTCCCGCCATCAGATAATGACAGACCCGTTGCACATGAGCGGCGGAGCGCTTGAGGGATCTGAGCGCATCGGTCAACTGTAAAGCCCGAGCCAGCCCGCCTTCGATTGTTTCCGACTCAAGTAAGCGAGTCCTCACACCATGGGCTGCCGACGCCACTTCCTCCCTCTTTTTTTCCAGTGTTTCCAGCCAATCAAGCGACGCTTTACCGTCAATCCCCTCATGCACCAGTGCCAGCAAGCTTTCCATGTGCTGCGTAACCTCGGCGATCTCGCTGCGATCGAACCGTTGTTCCGCCTGAATATCGGCCTGCAAGCGCCCACACAGGCGCAATAAGTGATCGATGGCGTGTAGCTGAGCCACCCTTTGGCGATGCAGACTTTCGTCGCTTTCCAAAGGCGGAAGTCCCGCAATGAAATGCAGCGCTTCGTTAAGCCCGTCTTGCGCGCGTTGCAGCGTGTCGCGCGTATCGGCGCTCACCGGTTTGATCAACATCACGCGCTGAATCTCCACCAGCTGATGAGTAATGGACTCCAGCGCGCGCTGCGATGCCTCCAGCGCAACACTGGGTACGCCGAGGCTGCTGGCGTCCAGGTGCCGGCTCATATCGTGTTTGCGCTCCGGCAGCAGCCTGGCTACGAGGCGTTCGAACCGATCGACGACAGGCATGAACAGGGCGACCCCCACGGCAATGAATAGGGTATGGAATACCGCCAGACTCATGGCGCCTGCTTCCAGGCCGGCGTGCTCATGCAGCCAGTCAAGTAGCCCTAGGAAGACGGGCAGCAGCACGATGGCCACCACCCCGCTGCCAAGATTAAAAAGAACGTGTGCCAATGCGGTGCGTTTAGCGCCAACCGTGCCGCCTATGGTCACCAAAGCTCCCGTAAATGTCGTGCCAATGGCCGCCCCCACCACGACTGCAGCCGCCTGCTCCATACCCACGGTACCCGCATGCAGTGCTGTCAGAGTGGTGGCAACTGCAGCGGTTGAAGACTGCAACACATTCGTCAGCACCACCCCTACCAGCATCGCCACGACATGAGCCCAAAGCCCTTGGGCAGGTAGCGCCTTCAGATCGAAGTCGTCCGCTAGCCCCTGCATCCCTTCCTGCATGCCGGATAAACCCAGGAACAACATACCGAAGCCGGCACACGCAAGCCCAAGATGACGCCATCGACCCTTACCCAGCACCCGCAAGAAAGCACCGATGCCGATCAGCGGCAAGGTGTAGTAGCCGAAATTGATCTTCAACCCCAGACTGGCCACAAACCAACCTGTCGCCGTAGTGCCCAGACTCGCCCCGATAACGACTCCGATCGCCTGGGAATAGCCAATCAAGCCCGCGCTAACAAACCCTATCAGCGTGACGGTGGTGGCCGTTGAAGATTGAATCAGAATGGTGGTGAGCGCCCCGGAGATGAAAGCCCGCCAGGGCGTGCCGGTGAACTTCAAAAGCGCCCGGCGCAGCGCGCCACCCGCAAATCCCACCAGCCCATCGGAAAGCAAAGCCATGCCGAGCAGGAACAGGCCGATCCCGCCCAGCAGCCGGAAAACCACATCAGTCATGCGAACTATGCCATCAGGTATGCGAAATGTTCAGGCCTGCAGACCCGGCAACGCTGCTATCAATAGACATAGCAGACCCGAACCCAGGCTGTAATGGCCGAACAGCCATACTACCCGAGGTTCCAGGCAACGTCGCTGCGAAACAAAGCCCGCCCGCCAGCGCAACACCAGAAATCCTGACATCAGCACGGCTATGCTCTGGTGAACCGCCACATACCACAGTAATACGGCGCTGACTGCGGACTGGGCATGAGTGCTTGCAGCGGGTAGCCCGGCAAGCGTCACGATCACAACCAATAACAAAACCAGATGGGCAACCAGGTAAACACCTAAGCCCACCATTGCCTTCGGATTCGTGGACCCAGCATCCATAAGCGGTCGTACCACACGGACGGCGACCCATGCCACAAGCCAGCACACCAGAGCGGAAAAAACCGCAGTCCAGGGCACGATCGCGAATACCTCCGGCGGCCAGCCTGGAGCCAGCGCCCAGAGATAGACCGCGCCGAATACCAGTGAACCCAGAATAGCCGCGTCGGCAATCAACGCGTAAATAGTCCCGTGCCAGCCGGGCGCTCCGTCGGCATGTTCAAAATGCAGGGGCAGCGAGACACTGTCACTCGCCTTCATGGTCCCGGCATCCAAACGCGAGCCCGTCGCCCAGGCCCAACATAGGAAGAGCGCCACCGCGACCGCCAGAGCTAACAAGGCGATGCCGTAGAGTTTCAACAACACCCCCACGAAAAAGCCGCCGGTCGCCACGGCACAGGCAAGCGGCCACCAACTGGAGCCCGGCAGCACGATGACACACTCCGGGCGACCACTGACGGCGTCCGTCGAAAGAGTGAGCCGTCTTCCACCCGCAGGTTCGGCCAGCCATAAACGGCCCGCAGCGGCTGCTTCCGGAATGTCCGGGTTCTCCCATAAAGGATAGGCCTGTGCGACTTCCGGTACGCTTGCGAAGTTGTAGGATGGAGCCGGTGTCGGCATCGCCCACTCCAGGGAACCCGCCCCCCACGGATTACGTGGCGCCAGACGACCCACACGGGCATGCAGAAAAATGTCGATCACAAATACCGCAAAGCCGAGTGCCTGCATGAAGCCGCCGATAGACGAGGCGAGGTTAAGCGCATCCCAACCCATTTCACTGGAGTAGGTATGTACGCGCCGCGGCATGCCGGCTAGACCGGTCAGATGCATGGGCAGGAAGGTGAGGTGAAACCCCAGAAACACCAGCCAAAACGCCACCTTCCCCAAGTGTTTCGAAGGCATGCGTCCGGTGAAATGAGGGAGCCAGTAATAGGCGGCCGCCAATACGGGGAAGACCATGCCCCCCACCAGCACGTAGTGCAGGTGCGCCACGATGAAATGGGTATCGTGAGCTTGCCAGTTGAAGGGGACTAAAGCAATCATCACCCCGGTCAGCCCACCCACGATAAAAGTAACGAAGAAGCCGGCCATGAACCACATCGGCAGTTCCCACCGAACCCGTCCGCACCACATCGTGGCGATCCATATAAAGAACTGCATGGAAGTCGGGATGGCGATCAGCGTACTGGCTATAGAAAAGAACGCCGCTACGGGCGTGCTCAGACCCACCGTGAACATGTGATGGGCCCACAACACCATACTCAGAATGCCAATGGTCACCACGCTTGCCACAACCCAGCGATAGGCCACGATCGGGCGCGCAGCGAAGGTGGCGAGCATCGTTGTGACCATGCCCGCGGCCGGCACAAAGATAATGTAGACCTCGGGGTGGCCGAACAACCAGAACAAGTGCTGCCAAAGGATGGGATCGCCCCCCAACGTCGGGTCATAGAATGGCCAACCGAACGCCCGCTCCAGTTCCAGCAGGATGCTGCCGAGAATCAAGGGCGGGAAGCCCAGCAGCATCATGGCGGCGGTCACCAACATGTACCAGGCGAATAGCGGCATTCGCGTCAGGCTCATGCCGGGTGCACGCATGCGAAAAATGGTGGTGAGCAACTCGACGGCGCCGCACAAGGCAGAGATTTCCGCAAAGGTGATTCCTATCAGCCAGAAGTCATTGGCGATGCCCGGGCTATAGCGCCCGCTGGCCAGGGGCGTATACATGAACCATCCACTATGCGGTGCCAGGCCCAGAACCAGACTCAGAATTACCAGGCTCGCCCCGAACAGATAGCAGTACCAGGCGTAAGCACCGAGCCGCGGATAGGCCATATCGCGCGCACCCAACATCTTGGGAAGCAGGTAGAACGAGAACCCCTCCAGCATAGGGATGGCGAAGAGAAACATCATCACCGTGCCATGCATGGTGAACACCTGGCTGTAAACGCCGGCGTCCATAAACGCATTGTCGGGCGTGGCCAGCTGAGTCCGTATCATCATGGCGAGCACACCACCAATCAGAAAGAAAATCAGCGACGCGACGATAAAACGCTTTCCCACCAGCGTGTGATTCACCGACGAAAGGCTCGCCGGCCCCGGGGGCGTCCCCCAGATTTCCTCCAACTCCTGGTGTCTTGCCAAGGCGGTACGGGGCGAGGTCATTGGGCCGCCCGCCTTACTGCCTGCTGCAAGGCTTCTCTGTTGTCCGCCGGATGCGCCACCAGGGTGAACGGCATACTGGCGTGGCCTTCTCCGCAATACTCCACACACACGCCTGCATACTCACCCGGCTCATCCACGAACAACCTCAACCGATTGATACGCCCCGGCACGGCGTCCAGCTTGCCAGAAACTCGCGGGACCCAAAAGCCATGGATCACGTCATTGGACATGATGCGCAGATGAATGGGCACACCCGCGGGCACATGCAGCACATTTACCGTGCGACTTTCCAACCCGGGGTAACGCATCTCCCACCACCATTGATGCGCAATGACATCGACATGGAAGGCTTCCTGCGCCTCAGCCCGTGCTTGGGGAGGCCATTGTGCCTCATTCAGCCGCAGACCAAAGGCCAATAACAGGATGATCGTGACGCTCGGCAGTATGAGGCCACCGGCAATAAGCAGCACACGTACGCCCCGCCGATGGGGGGACTGTGGCGGATTCAGCCGCAGTGCCCATAGGGCCAATACCACCATCAGTAACAGTATGACCCCGGTTCCGGCGGCCATGCTCCACCACAACGTCGCCACCGATCGCGCAACCTCGCTGGCCGGTGCCATGGTGGATAGCGGACTTTGTACGCAGCCGGCCATTAACGGGGAACCCACCAGCCCCAGCCATAAATAGCGGCATGACATTTGCTTGCGGGCCGGCACTGTCACTTGCTCACCCCGACTGGATGCCTCCATGAAAAAATTGGGACTCCCCCTGCCCCGGGGCACGCATACCGCCGTTTCCATCATGCGCCACCCCATCCATCCCATGGTGGTGCCCTTCCCCATTGCTTTTCTTCTCGCCATCGTATTCACCGATCTGGCATATCTGGGCACACAAGACCCCTTCTGGGGCCGCGTGTCTTTGTGGCTTGCAGGCGGCGGGACCGTGCTGGGCGTCGTGGCCGGCCTGATAGGCACGCTGGAACTTCTCCTCATACGCGGCATTCGACACCGGCCGGCGGGCTGGAGCCACTTCGTCATGGCGGTCATGCTGCTTTCGGTCGGCTTCATCAATTGGTTATCCCGTCTTGAAGATCCACTCGGGGCGATTGCCGGCAGCGGTCTCTACCTCTCTATCCTCGGCGCCGCGCTGGTATCGGTTGCCGGCTGGCTGGGGGGAGACCTGGTGTTCGAGCACCACGTGGGGCTTGGCAAGCACAAGGATGAGTATGGTGCTGATGAAAAGCACGGGGATGAGAATGAGTAATGGCGGCTTCCAGCCTGGCATCGCCGGTAAAGGCCCGTTCTCCTGCTGATGCAACAGGTGCCCGCAATAGCTGTGATACAGCGCCAGCAACGCCACCACCGCCAGCTTGGCCAACAGCCAGGAGCCTTCCACGCCCCGCAGCGCCACCAACGCGGATCCGCTAATAATCGCCAGTACCGCCGCAGGGGATCCCAGCATCACGAACACATAGCGGCACATGAGCGCATGCCTGTGCGTCGCTGCACGTTCTTCAGCCATGGGAGACGTGGCATACAGCCCTGCAAGAATCAACAAAGCGGCACCCCACGTACCCAGGGTAACAATGTGCGCCATCATCACCCATGCCGTCACATCCATCACCCCCCTCCTCAAACCGTATACCGCGAAAAGTGGGGTGGGTCCCCCGGGTGGGGTAAACCCGGGGTGTGCCCCCCATTGGTTGATGATTTTT
>JAJUGV010000157.1 GCA_029265795.1 Alcaligenaceae bacterium | reverse complement strand
TGTGTATTTTGATGCTCACTCCGTCGAGCAAGCAAAACGGCTATGCTTCGAAGCAGCCAGGCGATTCGAACTGAAAATGGGGCGGGTCCATGAGCGGCCGGTCGGCCCTCACCCCGACTGGAGCTGCCAGTTGGCTTACCGGCCACATGTCTTGCCTCAGCTGTTGCCATGGCTGGCGTTGAACCGCAGAGGCCTGGTTGTTTTTACCCATCCCATTACCGGAAACGACCTGATCGATCACCGTGACGGCGCCATCTGGATGGGGTCAGTCAGACCGCTGGATCTATCGCGGCTTTCCGATCAGGAACGCCCCGTTGACGGCTACGAGTTTTAGTGACTGGCCCTGAACCACCGTCAGTGCCCGGACTTACAGCAATCGCGACGCAATCCCGAACAACTGGCTTCGGAAATTGATGCCCAGCTTTTCGTAAGCTCGGGAACGGTAGGTTTTGACGGTAGCCACCGAAAGGCCGAGATGAGCCGCGATGCCATCGTAGGTCAATCCCTGCAGCAAGCCCGCGCATACCTCCATTTCGCGCGCGGTAAGGCGTGGGCAAAAAACAGCCAGGCCATGCAGGAGCCCTTGAAGGTCGTGAACCTGAGGGTCAGGGCCTTTTCCGGCCAGACTGATGTGCTTGGTGACACACGCCGCCACAGACTTTGCCACAGCCTGAATCGCGTCGACATCAGACGCATCAAACATTGGCTGCTGCTCGTAGCGATAAAAATTGGTAGCCAGAAAACAGTCGTCGGCGCGGCACACAACAGAGAGTCGGTCCTGGATGCCATGACGAGAATATATTGCTGCCCGATGGGGCGGGGCAAAATGCGACTGATGGGCATAGGCCATGGCAATGCCGTCGTGCTGAAGAAGTTCTTTGGCCTTGTCGAAAGTATGGTCCTGCGCATGCAGTTTTTGCTGATAGCTGCGGAAGCAATCGTCACTGACGTCGCGGGTCTTGCGACTGGAAGACATGTACATCCGGGGAGGAGATTGCGTGTCGAGCTGATATACCGACAAAAAATCGACCAATGCCAGGTCGTTAAGGCGCTGTATCAGACACTGCGCGAAGCCAGACTCGCCCAGGGCGCCAATAAGGCTGCTGGCAAAATCGTCGACCGGAACAGAAGCAGGCGTATTCTGTTGGCCGGCGATGTCATCCAGGCTCCAGGCATGCATGGCGCAAACTCCTTGAAGAATTCATCGTTGTAGGGCGCCCTAGCCCATTTGAACCAATGTCGTCCTTTTAGTGGACAGACCATGGCGGCAGTTAGGCACATACTGGCACAAACGCCATGGGCCGCCAGGACCATGACCAATAACTATACAAGGAGACTCGCATCATGAAAATCCGAGGTTTTCCCCTGCCCGCAAATCTCACGCGTCTATCGGCCGGCCTGTTGTTGTCCCTGCTGGCCGGCATTGCACAGGCCGAGCTCACCGTCGGTGTCATCCTGTCCACGACCGGCCCGGCGGCCTCATTGGGCCAGCCTTCCGACAACACGGTCAAACTTTGGCCCGATAGTATTGCCGGCGAAAACATGCGCGTCATCGTACTTAACGATGCAAGCGATCCTACCGAAGCGTCACGGCTGGCCAGCAAACTCATAAACGAAGAAAACGTCGATGTCATTGTGGGGTCATCGGTTACTCCACCCTCCATTGCCATCGTCGAGGTAGCCGGCGCCGCCGGAACCCCTGTTATTGCCCTGGGCGGAGGAAACGCCATCATCGAGCCGCAAGAAGGCGCGCGCACCTGGGCTTTCAAGATGCCGGCGCCCGAAAAGCTTTCTGTCCAGCGCACGCTGGAACATATGGCGGCAAACGGCGTAAAAACAGCCGGCGCCATTGCCGTCACAACCAGCTACGGCAATGGGTTTCTCAATGCATTCAACGAACAGGCCGACGCGCACGGTGTGAAGATCAGCGGGGTCGAGCGATATGGCCCTCAGGATCTGGGCGTCACCGCGCAGATCGTTCGCCTGATGGCCTCCAATCCCGACGCCATCTACATCCTCAGTTTCGGAACGCCTGCCTTCCTGCCGCAGGCAGAACTTGCCAAGCGCGGCTACAAAGGAAAAATCTACCAGACCCATGGCGTAGCAAACGCCGACTTCCTTCGTGTGGGTGGCAAGGACGTCGAAGGAACCTATCTGTCGGTGGCGCCCGTTCTGGTTGCCGAACAATTGCCCGATGACGACCCCACCAAACGTGCAGGCATGGAATACGTCAGCAAGTACGAGGGCGCCTACGGGCCGGGCACGCGCTCGCTATTCGGATCAACCTCCTGGACAGCCTTGAACTGGCTTCAGGAAGCCGTACCCGTTGCGCTCGAAAAAGCCAAACCCGGAACTCCCGAGTTTCGTAGCGCCCTTCGCGACGCTCTCGAAAACATGAAAGAGGTGGTGAGCCCCGAGGGTGTCTTCAACATGACAAAAGACAACCACAACGGTATCGATAGCCGCGGCCAGGTGGTCGTGAAAATCGAGGATGGAAAATGGAAACTGGCGCAGTAAGCCGCAGCACAGGGCGGCGCTGGTCGCCGCCCATCATTGATGGACCAGACAGCATCGCCAGGATCGAGGCCCAGCCCTACCACCGCTGCGTCCCGTTCACCTCAACAATCGACCTGATACTGCACAACGCACGATGCTTTCCAGCGCACCCTGCCGTGCTGTTTCAGGTCGAACCTCATCTGGAATCTGCGCCTCTGGCCCTGAGCTATGACCAGGTCGCCGATCAGATCTTGCGAGCCGGTACGCTTCTGCGTCGGGCGGGGGTAAGTCGCGCCGACCCTGTCGCACTGATTGCTCCGAACATTCCCAGCGCTCATGTGGCATTGTGGGGCGCTCAACTGGCCGGTCATGTTTTTCCGATCAATTATCTGTTGGGCCCCGAGCATATTGCCGGCCTGCTCAAGACCTCCAACGCAAAGGTGGTGATCACACTGGGCGAATGCAAGCAGTTGCCCATCTGGTCCACCGCCCTTGAAGCGGTGAACTTGGCTGGTGGCGATATAAGGGTCTTCAAAATCGACCCCTCTGAAGAAGCTCCGTCTGCAGACTCATTCCAGTCACTATTGTCACGCGTTCCGCCCGGCCATGCGCTGGTCGACGAAATCACCCCGGACACCACGGCCGCCATCTTTCATACTGGCGGAACAACGGGTATGCCAAAAATCCTGCGGCATACCCATGCCAACGAGCTGCATACCAGCTGCATGGCCGCAGCGTATTACCAGTTCGTTCATGGCGACCGCATGCTCAACGGCTTTCCCCTGTTTCATGTGGCCGGCGTATTCGTTTACGGGCTCGCCGTCCTCGCAGCAGGCGGAACGGTCTACATACCGACGCTGTTGGGTATGCGCAACCAGGCATTTGTCGCCAATGCCTGGAAGTTTTTCGAAGCAAATCAAATCACACATCTTGGCTGTGTACCCACGACCCTCGCTTCATTGGCGCAGAGTCACACGCTGGCAGGCTTGGCCGGAGGATTTGGGGTGCAGGTTGCGCTGACTGGCGGGTCTGCCCTGCCGGCGGAAATTGCCAGCCATTTCGAGACCCGCACCGGCGTGCCCGTGCGCAATATTTTCGGCATGACAGAATGCGCCGGGATCGTGGCCATCGAACCTGCCGCGCTCGAGCGCACGCCGGGCTCCGTCGGACTGGCGCTTCCCTATACCCAGGTACGCGCGCTGGCCCTGGCTGACGCCGACCACCCCACGCCTGAAAGCTTTTGTGCACCCGGCGAAGAAGGCATCCTGTGTCTGCGCGGACCTCACGTCAGCCCCGGCTACATCGACCCTGCCCGCAACGCCGGCACCTTCACCCAGAACGGATGGCTAATCAGCGGAGACCTTGGGTTTCTCGACGACAGGGGCAGAATTTTTATTACCGGCCGTTCAAAAGACCTGATCATTCGCAGCGGGCACAATATTGATCCACAGGCCATTGAAGAAGCCTTTCTGGCAAACCCGGACGTACTCGACGCTGCCGCTGTCGGTCAGCCCGATCTCTACGCAGGCGAACTCCCCATCGTTTTCCTGACGCTCAAGGCGGATGCTATTGCTGATGCCGATGAACTCCTGGCCAAGGCTCGCTCCAGAATTCTCGAACGACCGGCCGTTCCAAAGGCCGTGCATATTCTGGAGGCCATGCCCACCACCCCGGTGGGCAAGATATTCAAACCGGCCCTGCGCAGGCTCGCCGCCGTCAATGCGGTACGGGAAACATTGCAGAAAGCAGATCTAATCGACCTTTGCACAGTAGAACCCGGTGAAGACCACGACATTCAATGCCTGGTCACGATTCAGGGCAAGGCATCCATTCCCGCGCTCGAGGATGCCTTGCAAAGTGTGCCGGTAAAGGTCAGGATCAGGGCAATCGATTCGTAGCGACAAAGTTTTGTTCATTAAGCGCAAAGCCTTATGCAGATTGGGTTTGCGCAACATGTCAAACAGTTGTCCGCAGAGTTGTTCACATATAATGTGGACAAGTAAAAAGCCCTTCGGCGGCGCAAACAGATAGCTCTGATTGCGCCGCCGAAGGGCTTGAAACGTACTGCTTTGTCAGGCGACAGCCTGCTCCTTCTGTGGTTCTTCTTCAGACACTGATGTCCGAATAAGATAATCGAAAGCACTAAGAGCCGCCTTGGCCCCCTCGCCTGCCGCAATGACGATTTGCTTATAAGGCACGGTCGTGGCATCGCCAGCAGCAAAAACGCCCGGCACCGAGGTAGCGCCCCTGGCATCGATTTCGATTTCGCCATACTTCGACAGCTCGACGGTACCCTTGAGCCACTCGGTATTGGGTACAAGACCAATCTGGATGAACACGCCATCCAGGTCGACTCGACGCGATTCGCCGCTGTTACGGTCGGTATAGGACAAGCCGGTGACCTTGCTTCCGTCACCGTGAATTTCGGTGGTTTGCGCCGACATGATTATGGTGACGTTGGGCAAACTGCGAAGCTTGCGTTGCAGGACTTCATCGGCGCGCAGCACATCGCTGAACTCGATGAGTGTGACATTGCGTACCAGACCGGCCAGGTCGATGGCTGCCTCGACACCCGAGTTTCCGCCACCGATAACTGCGACATCCTTGCCCTTGAACAGGGGACCGTCGCAGTGGGGACAATATGCCACACCACGGTTGCGGTACTCTTGTTCGCCCGGCACATTGATCTCGCGCCAGCGGGCGCCCGTTGCCAGGATAACGGTCTTGCCCTTCACCGAACCGCCATTGGCCAGCTTGACCTCGATAGAAGACTTACCGGGGACCAGGGCCTCGGCGCGCTGCAGGTTCATGATGTCGACATCGTAGTCCCTGACGTGCTCTTCAAGCGCCACGGCAAACTGCGGACCTTCGGTATGCTTGACCGAAATGAAGTTTTCGATGGCCATGGTGTCAAGCACTTGTCCGCCGAAGCGTTCGGCCAGGATTCCGGTGCGAATGCCTTTGCGCGCGGCGTAAACCGCAGCCGCGGCACCGGCCGGCCCGCCGCCGACGATCAGGACGTCGAATTCTTCCTTGGCGCTGAGTTCTTCTGCCTTGCGACTGTCAGCGTTGGTATCGAGCTTCGATAGAATCTCTTCGACGCCGGCACGACCTTGACCAAACACCTCGCCATTGAGGTATACGGTAGGCACCGACATGATCTGACGGTCTTCGACTTCTTGCTGGAACAGCGCGCCGTCGATCGCCACGTGACGAATACGTGGGTT
>JAJUGV010000104.1 GCA_029265795.1 Alcaligenaceae bacterium | reverse complement strand
TGGGAGGTCATCGAACAGGGGCTGCGCTGTGTGCAGGGCAAGGCGGTGGTTAACTCCATATCGCTCAAGGAAGGCGAAGAGGCTTTCATCGAGCATGCTCAGCTGTGCCGCAAGTATGGTGCGGCGGCCGTAGTCATGGCATTCGATGAAAAAGGCCAGGCCGACAACCTGCAGCGCCGCCAGGAAATCTGCGAACGGGCCTACCGTATCCTGGTCGATAAGGTGGGTTTCCCGCCGGAAGACATCATCTTCGACCCCAACGTATTCGCCATCGCCACGGGTATCGAAGAGCACAATCATTATGCGGTGGACTTTATCGAGGCCACCGGCTGGATCACCAAGAATCTGCCGCACGCGCGCGTCTCCGGCGGTATCTCAAACGTCAGTTTCTCGTTCCGTGGCAACGATGCCATGCGCGAAGCCATCCACGCCGTTTTCCTTTATCACGCGATCCGCGAGGGGCTGTCGATGGGCATCGTCAACGCCGGGCAGCTGGCGGTGTACGACGATCTTGATAAGACCCTGCGTGACATGGTCGAAGACGTAGTGCTGGATCGCCCGGAACCGCTGGGTAAGACCGACCCCGATGACGACCGCACACCCACCGAGCGGTTGGTGGAGTTGGCTGAGTCCATCAAAGGTAGCGGCGCTCGCAAGGAAGAAGACCTCACCTGGCGCGAAGGCAGTGTGGAAGAGCGCATCACCCATGCTCTCGTGCACGGCATCACCCAGTTCATCGTCGAAGATACGGAAGAAGTCCGTCAGAAGATCGCCGCAGCGGGCGGGCGGCCCATTCAGGTCATTGAGGGCCCGTTGATGGATGGCATGAACGTGGTCGGCGATTTGTTCGGCGCCGGCAAGATGTTCCTGCCGCAAGTGGTGAAGTCGGCGCGCGTCATGAAACAGGCGGTCGCTCATCTCATCCCCTTTATCGAAGAGGAAAAGCGCCAGATCGAGGCGGCGGGCGGCGATGTCCGATCCAAGGGCAAGATTGTGGTCGCCACGGTTAAGGGCGACGTTCACGACATCGGCAAGAACATCGTGGCAGTGGTGTTGCAGTGCAACAATTTCGAGGTCGTGAATATGGGCGTGATGGTGCCGGCTTCGGAAATCCTGGCCAAGGCGAAAGAAGAAAATGCCGACATGGTGGGGCTCTCCGGCCTCATTACGCCCAGCCTCGAGGAAATGGCTTACGTGGCTTCTGAGATGCAGCGCGATGAATACTTCCGTGAGCGCAAGATGCCGTTACTGATCGGCGGGGCCACGACCAGCAAAGTGCATACAGCGGTAAAGATCGCGCCCAATTACGAAGGCCCGGTCATTTACGTGCCGGATGCGAGCCGTTCGGTGGGTGTCGCCACCTCGCTGATGTCCGACCAATCGGCTGAGTATCTCGATAACCTGTCCGCAGAATATGACAAGGTACGCGAACGTCACGCCAAGCGCCCGCAGACGCGCTTGGTCAGCCTGGAAGACGCCCGGCGCGGGCGTCCGGCCATCGACTGGGCCAACTACACGCCGCCGCGGCCAAAGTTCATCGGCCGGCGCGTGTTCAAGAACTACGACCTGGCGGAAATCGCCCGCTTCATCGACTGGACGCCGTTCTTCCAGACCTGGAGTCTCTTCGGCCAGTATCCGGCGCTTCTTGACGACAAGGTGGTGGGCGAGCAGGCGCGCAAGCTGTTTGCGGATGCGCAGGTCATGCTCAAGAAGATTATCGAAGGGCGCTGGTTGACGGCCAGCGGCGTGGTGGCTTTCTACCCCGCCAACACCGTCAATAACGAAGATATCGAAATCTACGCCGACGAGAGTCGCACCGACGTTCTGTTTACCTGGCGCAACCTGCGTCAGCAGCAGGAAAAGCGCGAAGGTATCGATTACAAGTCACTGGCCGATTACATTGCACCCAAGGAAAGCGGTGTGGCCGACTACATCGGCATGTTTGCAGTGACCGGCGGCCTGGGTATCGAAGCCCACGAACAGCGGTTTGTCGAGGAAGGCGACGACTATTCTTCCATCATGCTCAAAGCGCTGGGCGACCGTTTTGCCGAAGGTTTTGCCGAATGCCTGCATGCGCGGGTGCGGCGCGATCTCTGGGGTTATGTCGCAGATGAAAACCTCGATAACGAGGCGCTGATTGCGGAGAAATACCAGGGGATCCGGCCGGCTCCCGGTTATCCCGCCTGCCCGGAACATATCGTCAAAGAAGACATGTTCCGCGTCATGGCGCCGGAAGAGATCGGTATGAAGCTGACCGACAGCTATGCCATGTACCCGGCGTCTAGCGTGTCCGGCTTCTACATCAGCCACCCGAAGTCTCAATACTTTAACGTCGGAAATATCGACGCCGACCAGCTGCAAGACTACATTCAACGCAGTGGTCGTACAGAAGAAGACGTGCGCCGCACACTGGCGAGCGTGTTGCGCTAGAGGGAGCCTATGCCCGCGCCGGAAGCCGAGCGTCGCAAAGCCCTGGGAGACTTCCTGCGTACAGCCAGGGCGCGGGTGCAGCCTGGCATGGTCGGGCTGCCGGCGGGGAGTCGCCGGCGCACCCCGGGGCTGCGCCGAGAAGAAGTCGCTCAGCTGTGTGATATCAGCACGACCTGGTATACCTGGATCGAACAGGGCCGTCCGGTCACGGTATCACCGGCCGTGTTGGCGCGGCTGGCGTCGGTACTGCGGCTGCAGCGAGCCGAGCGCCACTCTCTGTTTGAACTTGCAGATTGCACCGACCCGGAACATGGCGGCGAGACAGATGACTCATTGCCTCCGATTCTGGCCGACTGCGTGCATAGTATTACCGCAGCGGCCTACATCATGGATCGCTGTTGGAATGTCATGTCATGGAACCAGCAGTTCCTGCATCTGTTCGATGGGTGGCCGGCGCGCGACGCCAAGCCTAACCTGCTGCGCTACATATTCCTGGATCCGGCCGCCCGCTCACTGGTCGTCGATTGGGAAGAACGTGCCAGCCGGGTGGTGGCCGAATTCCGTGCGGATGTTGCGGCCCATGCGGGCGACGCCAATGTTCGCGAAGTGATCGAGGAACTGCAGCGCGAAAGCCCTGTGTTTGCCCATTGGTGGACGCGCCATACGGTCGTAGACCGCGCAGGCGGGGTGCGCGATTTTCAGCATCCTACAGATGGGCGGCTGAGCTTTCAGCAGATTACCTTCAGGTTAGCCACGCGCCCCGATTGCAAGCTGGTCATGCTTCTGGCTGCCGATTGACGCCCACCATTGCAAGAGCGCCGGCGGTCATGTTTTCGGCGATCAGTTCGGGCTCCAGCGGGCCGTCGGCGCGATACCAGGTGTGGATCCATGTGGTCATGCCGCTGATGGCATGGGCGATAACGCGCTCGTCGTTGTGGTAGTGGAACTCGCCTTTGGCTTTACCTTCCTGCAGCAGTTGCACGATGACGCGCCGAAAGGTGTGTTCGTTGTGGGCCAGCTCTTGTAGCGCGTAAGAGGGCAGGTGTTTGACCTCGCGAAACAGTACGGTGAGCAGGTGGCGACCTTCAATCACCTTCAGGCAGAGCTCGTGAATGATGGAGCGCAAACGGTCGGCGGCGCTGCCTTCTGCCTGCAAAGCAAAGGTGGCAAGGTCGGCCACCAGGGCCGTGGTGCGATTACAGACCGCGGCCAGCAAGTCGGCTTTGCTGGAAAAATAGGTGTAAATCATGGGCTTGCCGATGCCCAGCCGGGTGGCGATATCGTCCATGGACGTGCGGCTGTATCCGTTTTCGTAGAAAAGTAAGCCCGCTGTCCGAACGATTTCCTCTTTTTTCAGATCATCCAGCTTGTCCCTCAAGCGTTCACTCACCGCTGCTCCTGTACATCGATTTTTTTGTGCATATATTGTGGATCAAACCATGTGTGATGGCAGCCACATAATGATAGCTGGGAAGCTTACCAGCAAGATGATCAACAAAATGTGCGCAAACACGTGGGGATAAACCCCTGAAAATACCTTCTCTACCGGCACACCCGTTACGCGAGACACCACAAAGACGTTCAGCCCGACGGGCGGCGTCACGATGCCTACTTCGGCCAGCAGAATGATGATGATGCCGAACCAGATGGGGTCATAACCCAGGCTGACGACCAGAGGCAGCGCGACAGGCACGGTCAGAATCAGGATGGAGATCTGATCCAGAAAGCACCCCAGTACGAGATACAGCAGCATCAGGCAGCCGATGAAGATGGCCGGATGCAGCCCTGCGCTGGAGACCCACTCAATCAAACTCTGAGTGGCGCCGGTAATCGTAAGAAACGTGCCGTACAGCTGTGCACACACGATAATCAGGCCGATCATGGCTGAGGTGATGCATGTCTTCACCAGCGCGAGCCGGAAATTGGCCACGGTGAGTTTGCCGGAAGCGAGGGTCAGCAGAAGGGCGCCCGTGGCCCCCAATGCGGAAGATTCCACCGGTGTTGCAATACCCAGATAGATGAACCCGGTGACCAGTCCAAACAGCAGGATAAACGGCGCGGTGACCTTCAGCGATTGCAGCTTCTGCAGCCACGTCGTTTTCTGCCCGCGTGGGGCCAGTTCCGGCTTAAGCAGGATCATGATCCAGATGGTGGCGGCAATGGTCAGCGTCACCAGTATGCCGGGCACAATCCCTGCGATCAGCAGCCGGCCTATGTCAGCTCCGCTCAGCAAACCATAGAAAATGATGGCGATGCTGGGCGGGATCAACATGGCGAGCGTACCGGAAATCGATACGATGCCTGTGGCGAAGCGCTGCTCGTAACCGGCCCGCTCCATGGCAGGCACACTGGTGGTGGACAGCGTGGCTGCAGCGGCTGCGCTGGAGCCGGAAATAGCACCGAAGGCGGCGCCCGTTAGGGCCGTCGCGATACCCAGCCCGCCGCGCCGGCGGCTGGTCCAGGTGGCGATGGCATTGAAAAGATTGGAAGAAATGCCACTCACGACCATGAACTCGGCCATCAACAAGAACATGGGGATGGTCAGCAGCTCATAACTCGATAATGCTGAGGCCGGTGCGGTGGACAGTACGCCCTTCAACAGGGGCCAACCGCCCACCAGCAACAGGCCGATGCCGCCTCCGAGCAACAGGCTCAGTGCCACAGGCAGGCCGATGCCAATGAGAGCCAATAACGCAACGAGTCCGATCGTCAGTGTCATGCCAGTGCCTCTGTATCTGTGCGGCTGCCGGCCTGCATGCCCGGTATGCGACGCGCTGAAAGATGGCTCAGACTTCTAGCGAGGTGCGCCGCCGCAAAATACAGGCAGCGTGCCGCAAGCGGCAGGATGGCCACGGCCACGATGGCGCGTGCCGGCCATACGGGCCACAGAATGACACCCGCAATGACGTCTTCATACAACCAAGCGGTATACGCCTCGGCCGTTATGGTGACGGTCACCACTGCTAGTGCGGCGGCCGATCCGGCAAAGCCGATGGCAAGCAGGACATCGGCCAGACGAGCATTCAGCTTGCGCTGAAAATACTCAACCGCCAAATGCGCATGCTGTGCCAAGGTGTGGGAGAACGGCAGGAAGAAGGCTGCCGTCAGCACATAATTCATCAGAAAGTCATACCACCATGTCAACGGCGTGTTGAAGCCATAGCGCAGCAGGACGTCGAGGGCTGTGAAGGTCATCATGATGATGACTGCGAGCCCGGCGATGCCTACCCACAAGCGCTCGACCGCTCCCAGTACGCGGTTGGACATGAAGAACAGGGTGGAAGCCCCCTGACATTCCTGGTGACTCATGTGTGTCTCCCCCTTTGGCGTTCAAAGCTGCTTATTGGTTTACCGCTGCCTGGAAATCTTTCAGGATGGTGTGCCCGGGCCTGCGCCGCTTCTCCAGCCCATCCGCCCATGACTGGTAGATGTCTGCATAGCCTTGCTGGACGGCTTGCGCGTCGGCATCGGACAGGGCGGTGGGTTGAATGCCCAGCCCTTTCAGCGCCTCAATTTCCTTTTCTTCGTTGTTGTCTACGTACTCGCAGTGGAACTTGCTGGCGTAGGTGCCTGCTTCCTGCAAGATTTGCTGGATGTCGGCGGGCAGCTGGCGCCACTTCTTCTCGCTAATGGCGTAATAGGCGACGAAGCTGCCCACGCCGACATTGGACACCCAGTGCTTCAGGTCATTTTGCAGGCCCCAGGGCTGCACACTTTGGATCGGCCAGAACACACCATCCAGCGTGCCGCGGCTGAGCGACACCAGCACGTCGGGCCCGGCCATACGGATCGATACGGCACCCAGTGATGCGGCCGTCTGATCCATGGGGCCTCCCGCCGTGCGCAACTTCAGACCCTTGAAGTCATCCAGAGTGTTGACTTCTTTGTTGGCGGTCATCACGCGATAAGCACCGATTGCTGCGGTGAAGAGAACCCGTACGCCGTTGGGCTTGAACTCATGTTCGTACAGGCTGTTGCCCGGGCTGGTCAGCATCTCCAGCGCATGCGTACCATTGCAGGCGCCCTCGTAGATACCCGGCAGCTCGGCCACGCCTGACAAGGGGAAACGCTCGGTGATGTACGCCGGAGCGATGTTCACGATGTCGGCGATTCCGGTTTGCGCGATCTGCAGCGAATCCTTGGCCTTGCCCAGTTGCTCGGCCGGGAAATAATTGAACTTGATGCGGCCGTTGGAAAGCTCGACGGCCTTGTCCATGAACGCCTTGCCACCGATGCCGGCGATGTGATGCGTCTCGGGCATCCAGTCCGCCACTCGCAGGGTGACGGTATCCGCGGTCGCTGCGCTGCTGAAAGTCAGGGCTGCGGCGGTAGTCATGGCGCCGGCCAGGGGCGTGAGTGTGCTGAAAGTCTTTTTCATTTTGTGTTCTCGAGGGTGTTTTAGCGTTTGGCCAATGCCGCAAGATAGGATGAGCGGCACTCGCTTGACTCTTCGTCGGTAAAGGCTGAGTGCAGAATGTGTGCGTCGCAGAATGAGTAGTGATTGGCGGCCAGTTCTTCGCGTGCCGCATGGATCTGCTGCTTGGTGGTCTCCAGCACCAGACGCGAACGTTGCGCCAGCGTATCGGCGATGCGGCTGACATGCTCATCAAGTTGATCTTTGGACCCCAGTACTGCGTTCAGCAGACCCAAGGACTCAACTCGTTGTGCACTCAGGCGTTCGCATAGCAGAACGAACTCAGCGGCGCGCAAAGGCCCCATTTCACGTACCAACCAAGGTATTCCGCCCCAAGCCAGGGGAATGCCCAGCGCCGTCTCCGGCAAATGGAAGAGGGCGTCTGCGCTTGCATAGCGAAAGTCGCATGCTGCAGCCAGCACGACCCCGCCACCGACACAATGGCCATGCACAGAGGCAATGGTGGTGGCTCGCATGCGGGCTACCGCATCTGCCAGAGGGCGACCCAGTGCGACCACGTCGCGCACCGCTTCGGGCGATGCCAACGACGAGAAATACTGCAGGTCGAATCCGGCGCAAAACGAGCTTCCGCTACCACGGACGACGACTACCTTCACCTCCGGGCGGTCATTGAACCAGCGTGTGGCCGCGATGATGTCTTCCATTAGTTCGCGGTTGAAGGCGTTAAGAGCGTCGGGGCGATTCAGCGTCATGGTGCCGATCGCACCTTCGGCCTCCACTATGACGGAATCATTCACAACAGGCGTATCGACGACTATGCTCACGCCGTGGTCTCCAGCTCGTTGGTGTATTGCTCGCGCAACTGCCGCTTGAGCACTTTTCCGGAGACATTCTTCGGAAGCTGGTCACACACCACAACCCGCTTGGGAAGCTTGTAGCCGCCCAATACGGTCCTCGCCTTTGCAATCAACTCTTCACTGTCGATAGTGGTTCCCGGACGGGCAACCACGAAAGCCGTGACGGCTTCACCCCACTTGGGGTCGGGGATGCCGACGATGGCCACTTCCTGCACGTTTTCATAAGTGTTCAGGATGGCCAATTCCACTTCGACGGAGTAGACGTTCTCGCCGCCGGTCTTGATCATGTCTTTCTTGCGATCCACGAAGAACAAGAAGCCGTCTTCGTCTGCATAGCCCAGGTCGCCCGTGTGCAGCCAGCCGTTGCGTAACGTTTCTGCATTGGCATCAGGACGCTTGTGGTAACCCTTGAATACGTTGGGGCCACGCACGATGATTTCGCCCACTTCCCCAGGGGGGAGCTGTCGGCCTTGTTCGTCAACGATGCGCACGTCGTTGTACCAGACCGGAAAGCCCAGCGTATTGGGCTTTTGCAGCATCTGGGCCGTGAATTCGGTAGTGCTGACAATAGGCGAAGCTTCAGTCAGCCCATACATGAAGTAGACACTTTCCACACCGAGTTCGGTCATGGCACGCATGGGGACATCCGCTGTGTACTTAGCGGCGGCCGTCATCAGTCGACGCAAGGACGACAGGTCGTATTTGTCGCGCAGCGGGGAATCCAGCAGCTGCAGCAGCGGCGCCACCAGGATGTAGGCAAGCGTGATGCGATGCTTTTCTATCAGCCGACAGGCTTCTTCCGGTTCCCACTGGCTCATAACGACGATCGGCAGGCCGCGAGCGAGGAAGGTGGTGGTCTGCGTGTGCAGGCCGCTCACGTGGTTCATCGGCATGGACAGCAGAAAGCAGTCGCCCTGTTGTGGTGTGACGTAGGTCAGCGCGGCGACAAGGTCCCAGCACACGTTCGAATGCGTGAGTACCGCACCTTTGGGCAGCCCGGTGGTGCCGGATGTGTACATGATGATGGCATCGTCTGAGCCGTCAATATCCACGTTCGGTTCTTCGTCGCCGGCTTCGGCCGTGAGCGCTTCATAGCTGAGCGCGCCGTCCAGTTTCACGGGCCCGCCGTACACCACGTAGCGAAGATTGGGCAACTTTTCTTTGAGCTGTGCTGCGATGGGCTGAAATTCGGCTTCGACGAACAGCACTTCGTTATCTGCGTCGCTGACGATGAAAGCGATTTCATCAACCGTCAAACGCCAGTTGATGGTGCCGAAGACGATTCCGGCTTTGCCGGCGCCGTGGCACAACTCGAGATACTGAATGGAGTTCTTGCCCAAGATGGCGACATGCCCGCCTTTTTCCACTCCGAGGCCACGCAGCGTGTGTGCCGCCCTGTTCACACGACGGTTGTATTCGGCAAACGAGCAGCGCTCGTCACCGAAGATGAAAGCGGTCCGGTTGCCGTACTGGTGTGCCGCGCGTCTGACGATAGAGCCAATACTGAGCCCGTTGGGCGCCGTTGTACTCATCCGTGCATCTCCTCAGTTGGTTATAAAACTGGTAAGTACGATAGATTACTGGGGCGTTTATTTCTTGCGGATTTACCCTTATACCGCCCAGTGATGTAGAGCGATCAGTGCTTACCGGTATTGAGGTCGTCGCCGGCGTTGGACGGCAAACGCAGGAAGGAGAACACCGACAGCGCGGTGACGCTGCCTATGACGATGAAGCCCCAGATGACGTCCGTCAGGGCCAGGTCGCTGGCGCCGCGCCAATGCATACTAAGGTTCATGGTGACGGCGGCCGTGGCGACGCCGAGACTGATGCCCAGTTGTTGGGCCATGGCGGAGAAACTACTGGCGCGGCTCATGGCGCGCGCATCGAGATCGGCAAAGGTCAGTGTGTTGACCGCGGTGAACTGCAGCGAACGGAAGAAGCCGCCCGCCACGAGAATGGCCATGATCAGCCAGATGGGTGTGTGGGCTTTGAACAGCGCGCACAAGGCAATGAAAACGCCGGTAATAACCGCGTTGACGACCAGTACACGCTTGAAACCGAAGCGACGGATGATGGGGGCGGCCACAAGCTTCATCAGCAATGCACCGGCGGCGCTGGTGAAGGTGATCAGGCCGGCAGCAAAGGCAGACAGGCCGAAACCCACCTGCAGCATAATGGCCAGTAGAAAGGGAGTGGCACCAATGGAAAAGCGGCACAGATTGCCCCCCAGCGTGGCGATTGCGAAGGTGGGAACGCGCAGCAGCGAAAGGTCGATGATGGGGTTGGCCGCCCGGCGTGCATGCCAGATGTAGAGGGCGCCGCAGATCAACCCCAGAGCGATTAGGCCGCCCAGCTGTTGCGGTGGCAGGCTGCGATGCCCGATGGCTTCGAACCCCATCACAAGCGAGGCGATGCTGGTGCCGCTCAGGATGAAACCGGGCCAATCCAGCCTCACTTCGCTACGCGGAAAGTCTTCTCGGATA
>JAJUGV010000049.1 GCA_029265795.1 Alcaligenaceae bacterium | reverse complement strand
ATGCCCGCGCCGGCCACCGCACCATGCAACGCTGCGATCACCGGTATGGGTAATTCCACCATCTGGTGCACGGCTTCATGCAACGGATCCATGATGCGGGGCGTATTGCCTTGGGGGTCGGCCGCCAGCTCAGCGACATCCCCCCCTGCCATGAAGGCACGGCCCGCGCCTTCTAATACCACGACTCGAATGGCCGCATCGGCGGCCACCGTACGTATCGCGTCACGAAAAGCGACTGCCGTGGCGCTATCAAGGGCGTTCAGCGCATGGGGTCGATTGAAAATAATCCGACCGATCGCCCCTTCAACTTGATATTGCATTGGTGTCATGGTGTTTCCCTAAGCCGGGACAGCAATTGCGGGAAGGCGGCGGTCAGCATTTCTTCGATCAGGCGCTCAGGTGGAATGCGACCGTCCGACTTATACCAGCGCACCATGTGGTTCATACCGCCCAGCACGAACTTCCGCAAAACGACGGGATCCCCCTCAAGCAGCCCGGCGGCAAGGGCCTCGGTGATGGCGCGGTGCCACAGGGCTTCATAGGCATCGGCGAGTTCTCGAGCGCGGAGTCGGGCAGACGGTGAAAGGCTGCGCCACTCGAAAATAATGGCATGCATAGCGTTGCCGCCGACGCCGTAAATTAGACTATGCATATGCAGCCGGAACAGTGCGATCAACCGCTGCGCCGGGTCGCCATCGCCTTCCAGCACTGCCAGGCCTTCTTCAATCACGGATTGAATGCCGTTGGCCATGACTGCCAAGAGGATCTCTTCTTTATTACGGAAATGATGAAAGAGGCTGCCCGATTGCAGCCCGACAGCGCCCGCCAGTTCGCGCACGGTAGTACGTTCGTAGCCCTGCTCACGAAATAAGCGAGCGGCGGTCAAGATCAGCTCGTTGCGCCGGCCTTCCTCGCCCGGTCGGTGTGCAACGGGCTGTACGGACGGCTGTTGACTCATGCGTAAAGCGCCTCGATTTCGGCTTGGTAAGCCTGGTAGATATTGGCTCGTCGCACCTTCATGGTGGCGGTTACCTCGCCGTCATCGTGATCCAACTCTTTGGTCAACAGATGGAAGCGACGGATGCGTGCCACTTCTGCCAGCGTGCCGTTCGCCCGGTCGATCTCTTCGTCCACCAATTTTCGCACCTCGCTGTGCTCTGCCAGGGAACGAAAGTGCGTGAAGGCGATTCCTCGGGACTCCGCCCATTTGGATACCGTTTCGAAATCGATCTGAACGAGGGCGGCAACGAATTTGCGCCGATCCGCCACAATGATGCATTCCTTGATATAGGGGCTGGCTTTGACGGCATTTTCGATCTCAGAAGGGGTCAAGTTTTTTCCGCCCGCCGTGATCATCACATCTTTGAGCCGATCAACGATATACAAAGTATCGCCATCGATACGCACCACATCGCCCGTTAGCAGCCAGCCATCCTGAATCACTTCAAGCGTCTGTTCCGGGCTCTTGTAGTAGCCGGCGAAGACCATATCGCCACGCACCAGCAACTCCCCTGTGTCTGAAGCGCGGCACTCCACCCCCGTACAAGGGCTGCCTACGGAACCCCAGCGCACGTCGTCCAGCGATTGCCCGAGTATCATTCCGGTCGATTCGGTAAGCCCATACACTTCGATAAGGGGCACGCCCAGCGTCCGAAAATATCGGATGACCGCCGGCGAGATGGGAGCCGCACCCGTAAGCGCGACCTTCGCCTTTCGTAAGCCGATGAAGTTCAATAAGGCACGCAGGACAAGCCAATACCAGAAGCGATAGACCCATTGTTCACGCAGGCTGCGCTGCCCTGCCGATTTGTGTGCAAAGGGCTCACAGGCGGCCAGCGCCCGCTGATAAAGCCGGCGCATGGGGGCGTGACTTTCCTCCATTTTGATGGTGATCGCGGCATAAAGCTTTTCCCAGATGCGCGGAACGCCCAGAAACAGTGTGGGGGCGACTTCCCTCAAATCTTCCTGCACTGTGCGCAGGGATTCACCAAAATTCACCTGTGATCCCAGATAGATGGGTACGAAGGTAGTCAGCATCTGCTCGGCCACATGGCACAGAGGCAGGTAGGATAAGTGACTGGAACTGGGTTGCAGTTCAAGGCGATCGACAATGCCCGGCACCACTGCACGCATATTGCGGTAGGTGATCATTGCGCCCTTGGGCTTGCCAGTGGAGCCCGACGTATAGATCATCAGACCGATGTCATCCAGCGTCTGGCGATTCAAAGTGTCATCGATAATCCCTGCTTCAGCGGGCATACGTTCCCGGCCCAGCGCCTCAAGTTCCGCAAAGCTGTGAATACGGCCGCGCATGGCGTCCGGATAGTTACGGAAACCTTTGGTCTCCATCACCACAATATGTTTAAGCGCCGGTAAGCCATCCAGCGATTCAAGCACTTTTTCTGCCTGTTCCTGATCCTCGCAAAATACAAGCTCCACATCGGCGTGCGCGAGCACATAACTAGCCTCCACAGCCGGGCTGGTGGGATAGACACCTACCGTCACCGCCCCGATGACGCTCGCCCCCATCTGCGCCAACACCCATTCCAGCCGGTTGTCGGAAATCACCCCGATGTGACTCCCTTCAGTCACACCCAATGCATGCAGCCCCAGCCCGATATGGCAGGCTCGTTGCCAGTATCCCTTCCAGGTGCACGGATTCCATATACCGAAGTCTTTCTGACGGATGGCAATCGCATCGGGCGCGTTAAGCGCACGCTCGCGCAGCATCTGCGGCAAGGTACGCTCGGCGGGCTGAAAAGATGGACGACTCATTCCCCCTCCTTCAGGAAAGCCAGCGCTTGCGGCGCTTGTAGTGCTTGACGTCACGAAAGCTGCGCCGCTCGCCGCCCCCGCCCATCCCCAAATAAAACTCACGCACATCTGGGTCGGCCGCTAAACGTTCTGCAGTACCGTCGATTACGACCTTGCCCATCTCCATGATGTAGCCGTAGTCGGCAATCGCCAAGGCTACCGAGGCGTTCTGCTCCACCAGAAGCATGGCGGTTCCCTGTTCAGCATTGATGCGGGCGATGATGCCAAAAATGGTTTCCACGAGCACCGGAGACAGGCCTAAAGACGGTTCGTCGAGCAGCATCAGGCGTGGCCGTGCCAGCAAGGCCCGGCCAATAGCGAGCATCTGCTGCTCGCCACCCGACAGATAGCCCGCCTGGCTTCGACGCCGTTCATGCAGCCGCGGGAAATACTCGTAGACCAGGTCGAAGTCTGCCGCACTGGCCTTACGATCCACGAGGGCGTAGGTGGCGGCTACGAGATTTTCTTCGACGGTAAGATCTTCGAATACCCGTCGCCCCTCCATGACGTGGCTCATCCCACCGTGCACCAACTTTTGCGGGGCCAAATCCGCCACATCTTGACCGTCATAGCGGATACGACCACTCACCACCTCGCCGTCTTCCAACTCCAACAGACGAGAGACGGCCTTGAGCGTGGTTGATTTGCCGGCCCCGTTGCTGCCCAGCAGGGCGACAACCTGCCCGCTGGGTACACTGAGCGACAGGCCGCGCAGCACCTGCACAACCTTGTTATAGACAACCTCGATGTTGTTAAGCTCGAGGATCATGCCACCCCCTATTCCAGCACGATCCAGTCAGAAGCCGGCACCATCTTTTTGCTGGCGTAGTCAGCCTTGTAGATACGCCCCACCGGTACGGAATTCCCCTTCACCGAGATAGGAATGCCAATTATTCCGCCAGTGTCGAAATTCTGTATGGATTGCAGGCTGGCCTTCATGTTCTCGGCGGTCAGCTCCTTGCCGTCGTCAAGCGTACGTTTGGCAGCCTCGGTCATGAGCATGGCGGCGAGAAACCCTTGCATATAGGCCGTGCTCTGATATTCGGAGCGCATTTCACGGATCTTTGCCAGCATGGGAGCCTCTTCTTCGTCGTAGTAATAGCGAAATGGCATGACCCCCATGAATCCGTCTGCGTTCTCGCCCATCTGCATGACGGTAGAGTTATCCATGGTCCAGAAGGTGCCCATATAGCGGCTCTTCAGCCCCATCTGCCTGCCCTGCGAAATGAATTCCGGAATCGGCGCCAACACATAACCGTGGAAAATGGTGTAGTCGGGCCTTGCTCGACGCAATTTCAACACTTCGGTGGAAACATCCACGCTGCCCGGGGGCGTCATGATTTCCGCACCCACTTTCAAGCCAAGCTCTTCGGCACGCTTGCGCGAGGTCTCGATCGGATCCCGTCCGAACTCAGTGTCCGAATACACAAACGCCACGGTGGCGCCGGGGCTCTCTGCTGCAATGTACTTCAGCAGAATCCCGAACATTTCGGTGTAGTCCGGCCCCACCAGGAACTGGCTGGGGAATTTTTCGGGATCGTTAATCTCTGTGGCAAACGAGGCCCCGGTCATCAGGATGTCACCTCGGCGATCCAATTCAGGATTAATGGTCTTAGAAAAACCCGTGGAGTCACCGTAGTACAGGTTTACTTTGTTTTGACTGGTGATCTTCTTGAAAGCAGCGACCGATACATCGACCTTGTATCCAGTGTCTTCGGGCAGATAGACCAGCTTGCGGCCGTTTATCCCACCCTGCTCGTTGACCATCTTCACGTAGTCACCGATACCGGCGTGAATCCCCACACCGGCAAAAGCGAACACGCCGCTCATTGGGATCGAACCACCAATCACAATGTCTTCCGCTTCCTGCGCGTGAATGACAGGCGTCAGGCCAAGACTCAAGCCCAGCCCAAGTGGCGCCAGCCAGCGCCTCATTAAAGTGGATATTCCAGTGCAGCGATGACTCATGCGTTTCTCCTGACGGATTGGTGATAGCCGGCGCCTAACTGCGGAACGGCCAGAGGTGGAAGAAGCGCCGTATGCGTCGCCATACTTCTGCGAGGCCATGCGGTTCGAAAATGAGAAAACCGACGATCAGCAACCCGAACACAATCGTGCGTACGGGCGCTACATACTGCAGTGTGTCGCCACTGATTGGGAGCGAACCCACCAGCAGGCGAAGCACTTCGGGCACCATGGTCATGAAAACTGCGCCCAGAATGCCACCCAGAATAGTGCCCATGCCCCCGACAATGATGGCAGCAAGAAAGAAAATGGACATGATGAGTGGAAAACTTTCCGGCGTAACCACACGGAAAAAATACGCCCAGAGCCCGCCGGCTACCCCAGCATAGAAAGACGACAGTCCAAAGGACATCAGCTTGTAGCGAAGCAGTGGGATACCAAGAACTTCAGCCGAGATATCACGATCGCGAATCGCAATGAATGCACGTCCGATGCGTGTGCGAAACAGGTTCGCGGCTGCCAGCACCATCAGAACAGTGACCGGCACAATCAACCAATAGATTCGAAACGATGTGTCCAAAGAGACGCCCGCGACCTTGGCGGGAGGGACCGTCATGCCGCCGGTACCTCCCGTAAAACCCGAGTTCACGAATAGGAAATGAGCAAGGAAGGAAGCCGCAATCGTGACAATGGCGAGATATAGCCCCTTTACACGCAGCGAAGGGATCCCCACCACAATGCCGCCCAGCATAGCCACCGCGCCTGCCGCAATAAGATTAAAGAGGAAGAAGGAGGAAAACTGCTGCTCCAGCACCGCCACCGTATAGGCCCCCAGCCCCATGAACGCCGCCTGCCCTAGGCTGACCAGGCCGGTATAGCCGGTAAGAATATTGAGCCCCGTAGCGCTGGCGACATTAATTGCCACCAGGCAGGCCAAGTACAGCCAATAATCGTTGGCTATAAAGGGATAGGCGATTAATGCCAAGGCCAGCAGGGCGACCCATACCCACTGGGTCGCGGAATCGAACAAGGCTTCATCCCGAACGTAGCTTTCCTTTGCAGTTGCGATACGCATGATCAGAGCCTCTCTATTTCACGAGTGCCGAACAGGCCGTAAGGCCTCACCATCAGCACCGCCACCAGAACCAGGAAGGTGACCAGCAACTTAAATTCGCCTCCCAGGTACGCGCCTGCCAGTGCTTCGAGCACGCCGATCATCAAACCGGCCAGCAAGGCGCCCAGCACACTGTCCAGCCCGCCGACGATCACAACCACCAGAACCGACAGGCCAAATACCCCCATGGACGACGAAACGCCGCCAATGGCACCCACGGCAATACCGGCTACTGCAGCCAGGGCTGCAGCCAGAACCCACGCTAAAGAGAATACGCGCGGCACGTTAATGCCCATCGCATAAGCCGCCGCTTGGTCAGTTGCCGTGGCGCGTAGCGCCACACCGCCTCGCCACCAGCGAAAGATTGCCAGGCTGAGCGCAACGAGGACCACCGCTACTAAAAAGCTATAGAAAATTTTGGGGGAAATGAAAGCTTCACCAAGGAATATCGGCTCATTCGGAATAAATTCCGGCAGCCGACGCTGATCCGCCGACCAGATCAGTTCCACCATCCCGACCATGATGGAACCGAGGCCTACGGTCACCATGAATACGGAAATAGGTGACTCGCCCAACATGGGGCGGATGGCGAGCCTCTCGACCACCCCACCCAATAAGCCACTGACCACAACCGCCGCGATGATCGCCAGTGGAATCGGCCACTGCAGCCCCGCTGCAAAGGCATAAAAAGCAAACGCACCCAGCATCAGCATTTCGCCGATGGCCAAATTCACTACCTGAGTCGCCTTATAGATGATGACGAAAGCAAGACCCGCGAGTGCATACAAACCGCCACCGCCAATGCCGGCGAGCATGACTTCCAGGAAGAAGAGCCAGTCCATCAGGCTACCTCCCTCGCCGTACCCAATCCCGAGCGCTGACCCGGATCGCCGGCATGCTGCGGTTTTGCTTCGGTGGACTGCACCGCCCTGCCACGACGTAAACGCTCACGCAATTCGGTGACATCGCCGGAACCCAGGTAAGCGCGGATGACTTCAGAATTAGATTGCACTTCTGCCGGCCGGCCGCGTGCAATGACCTGCCCGAAATTCAACACGACGACGTGGTCGGAAAGATCCATCACCAGTCCCATATCGTGCTCGACCATCAACACCGTCACCCCCCACTCTGCATTCACATCGAGAATGAAGCGGGCCATATCCTCGGTTTCTTCGCGATTCATACCCGCAACGGGTTCATCCAGCATCAGCACTTTAGGCTGCATAGCCAATGCCCTGGCCATTTCCACCCGCTTCTGCAAGCCATACGACAGCGATGCAACCGGGGCGTGCCGAATATGGTCGATCTCCAGAAAGTCGATAATGCGCGCTTCAATGTCCGCTCGCAGCTCCATTTCTTCCCGTCTGGCGGCCCCGAGATAGAAGAGACTCTGGAAAATATTGGTCTTCAATTGACAATGCCGACCCAGCTTGATGTTGTCCAGCACCGACATCCCGCGGAACAAGGCAATATTCTGGAAGCTGCGCGCCAAGCCCAGCTTCGCGCGCTGCGGTGCCGGCAAACGGGTGATGTCGCGACCTTGGAAATGCACGGACCCGGCCACCGGCCGGTAAAAGCCGGAGATCGTATTGAAAAGTGAGGTCTTGCCCGCCCCGTTCGGACCGATGACCGTGGTGATCGAACCGGATTGCACTTCAAAGCTGACGCCGTTCAGTGCTTTGACCCCGCCAAAGGCAAGTGTCAGCCCGTCGACCTTAAGGATAGATTCCACCGCCGCCACCCCTTGCCCCCCCGTTATTGTCATTAACAGATGCCAGGCTTGCCTGCGTCGGCCACCCCCTCATTACCGAGCAAGCGCTCGGTCGAACAATGGATCACCCTTGAAATTTGGACAAGCGCGGACATACCCTGAGCTGCAACGCAGCATGGATGCGCTTTAAGTAGTCCGGATGGCGCTCGCAATAACCCGCCTGAAGCTCTATCACCATGTGCGCGCCAACGGCACGCACAATCCGCCAAGGCCCAATGTTTCTCGCACACCGACGTTCGCGGCCATGAACGTCCAAGAACACAACGTCCAACCGTTGCCAGAGAAAGAAAGTATGGATCGCGCCACACGGTACGAACAGCAAGCCTTCATCTGCACGCAATACGCCAACATGATGCACACCGAGCAGTCGCTTCTTAAACGTGTCGGCTATGCGTAACGACAGGCTGCTGTCACCTGCCGGGGGAGTCGTCTGTACGTCCTTCATTCAAACAACGCTAAGAATTGCACGCCGATTGGAAAGGCGATGATCAGAAACGAACACGGGAAAATGCAGAAAACCAGCGGAAACATCATTTTGACGGGGGCCTCCAGGGCGGCTTTTTCCGCCCGCAGGAAGCGCTCCGCCCGCCGTTGGTCCGCCTGTGAGCGCAGCACGGGCCCAAGATTCATTCCTGACTGTTCGGCTTGTGCCACTGCAGCAACGAAATGATGCATGACCGGGAGGTCGCAACGTATTGCCCATTGTTCGAGCGCTTCGCGACGCATCGCGCCGGCGCGTAAATCTGCAAGCATGTGGCGCAATTCATCGCGCATGGGCCCGGCGGGGGCGTGGAGTGCCGCCTGCTGCAACGCCCCATGGAGATTGAGCCCGGCCTCGACACATAGGGTGATCATGTCGAGGATGAAGGGAAGCTCGCGTAGCATGGCCGCCTTACGCCGGCGCACGCGTTCACGCAACTGACGGCGTGGCGCGCCGGCCGCAAGGGCGGCCACCAAGGCACACGCAAATATAGTGACTGTGGCGGATAGCACACCATACAAGCAAAGCGCTGTGAGGCCGGCGCCCAGAATGGCAAGAACACATTGCCAAGCGCAGAAATGTTGTGGTGTCCAAGAGTCCAGTACGCCGGCTTGCTGAAATAGACGTTGCAGACGCGTACGAACGTGCCAGGAAAGCAATGGGAGTATGACGGGTGCCAAGGCATCCACCCAAGGCCACAATAGCCGCAGTGTCCACGGCTGCGTGCCGTTGCTGGAAGCATTAGCCTTACGCGCGTAAGGACTGCCGGCCCACCAGCACAACAGACATAGCGAGCAGGCGGCCAACGTCATGCTGAACCCAATCCACATATCGCTGCCCTTGGTCAGATATCTATACGCACGATGCGACGCACCAGAAATATTCCGACGCATTCCAGTACTACCAGCATCGCCAACACTGCCCAACCCACCGCAGTGCGCCACAGATATGCCATTGAATGGGGATCCAGTAAATGTAGGGCGACACCCAACAACAGGGGCAGGCAGGCCATGATCCAGGCTTGCATACGACCTTGAGAAGTCAATGCCCGCACTTTTCCCATCAGCTGCAGACGGGTTCGCACTGTGTGGGAAATGCGCTCCAGGGTCTCGGCAAGGCTGCCGCCAGTCTGGCCGGCGACCTTAATCGCAGCGACCACCAGACCCACCGATTCGGTGCCGACTCGACCCTGCAAACCATCAAGAGCGTCGTTGAACGCCACCCCCATACGTTGCTCTTGCAACAGGAAGCCGAGTTCCTGCGCCAGAGGCCCCTGGGCGTGCGACGCCACCATACGTAAGCCCGTCTGCAGACCCGAGCCCGAGCGTAAGGCCCCTGCAAGGGCTAACAGGAAATCCGGCAATTGTTCGTCGATTTTTTGGCTCCGCCTTCGCCTGGCCCACGCGAGACCCCAGGGCGGCAACAACAGTGTAGACGCACCAACAACGCCGGATAGCAGAATGGGCAAACCAAACATTAGGGGTAGTGCAGCAAGCACTGCTGCCGCCATTAGGTTCACCCCCCAGAGCTGACGCGGATCAACAAACAAAAAGAAGTCCGCCAGACCATGTACGGCTTGCGTCTGAAAATGTGCGCGGTAGCGGGCATATTCCCGTTGCAAGAGACGCAAGGCCATCCATGTGGCAATCGTGCTCACCAGCCCGGTGGCCAGCATCAGTATCAGCATGACCATTGCCCGCCATCCTCCCGGGCGTGTAGCGGCGTGCGCTGGTTCAACCATTCCAGTGGCACCTGCTGTTCCGCGCCGTGAAAGCACTCAGGCTGCACCCCGCAGCCTTCAAAACGAGGTTCAATATCCTGGCGATACAAAAACAGTTCCTGGGTCTGGATTCGCCCCGCTTCCATGCCCGTGACTTCGACAATCGCCGTTACCAGCCGCCGCCCGTCCGAGAGCCGGGCTTGTTGAACGATTAGATCCACTGCCGATGAAATATGTTCGCGTATGGCGGCCAGAGGAAGATCCATACCCGCCATTAACACCATCGTTTCCAGGCGCGACAACGCATCGCGTGGTGAGTTGGCGTGGAGCGTCGTGAGCGAGCCTTCGTGGCCGGTATTCATCGCAGACAACATGTCAAACGCTTCCGCGCCACGACACTCCCCAACGATGATCCGGTCTGGTCGCATACGCAAGGCGTTTCGCACCAAATCACGTATTTCCACCCTTCCCTTGCCTTCCGTGTTGGGGGGCCTGGATTCCAACGAGATGAGATGGGCGTGATTCAGACGCAGTTCGGCGGCGTCTTCAATAGTGATGACCCGCTCGCCCGCTGGAATACAGTTTGAAAGTACGTTCAGCAGGGTCGTCTTGCCCGAGCCCGTGCCCCCGGAGACCACGACACTTTTACGGGCCGCCACGCTGAAGCTTAGAAACTCGGCCATATACGTGTCGAGGCTGCCCGCTGCCAGCAGATCCTGCATCTCCAGCCGCCGCTGAGGAAATTTTCTTATGGTGAGGCATGGACCACGCAAAGCAATAGGAGGTATCACTGCGTTGACCCGGGAACCATCCCGCAGGCGGGCGTCCACCATGGGTGAGCCTTCATCGACGCGGCGCCCCAAGGGCGCCACGATCCGGTCGATAATGGCGACCACCGCCTGTTCGCTGCTGAAACCACTCTGATGCCGCAGCAGACGTCCGCCACGCTCTACATAGATTTCCTCGTGCGTATTCACCATAATTTCGCTGACACTGGTATCCGCAAGCAAGGGCTCGAGCGGACCTAGGCCGACCGCCTCATCGACAACTTGCTGCAGGATTCCAGTGCGCTCGATTTCTGACGGAAGATCAGCATCCTGAGCCAGGATGCCAGATAAGACCTCTGTCGCCTCGCGACGCAATGCTTCGTCACTCAGAGCGAGAATGTCACGACGACGCAGATCCAACGCATTGAGCAAGGCCTTGTGCAGCCTGCGACGATGCCGAAGATACTCGGAGGCTTGAGTTTCCTGCTGGAAAGGGCCGTGTAGCAGTTCTTGCGGCGGCGGCACAAGATCGCACGCAGGCGCGGGAAGCTGCGATCCGAATCCGGCTTCAATGTGCCCACGCGCTGACGACAGTTCAGATGTCAAAGCACTGTCGCTGTGAGGTGGCCGCCCATCGGCACATACGATCGCATCCGGCTGAGCCGGCTGTGCATCACCGATCTCAGCTTGAGCCATGCGTTGCAACCCTGTATCTGCACTAACAGGTCGGACAGCCGCCGGAACCCGTATCAGTCTGAGCCGACAAGGCCCGATAATGATTTCGTCACCCACAGACAGTGGGCCATGCTCGGCTACCCGTCGCCCGTTTATGAAAGTGCCTCCAAGGCTGCCCAGGTCCTCTAAAAAGAGCACGCCCCCTCTTTCCAGTATGCGGGCATGTTGCCGCGCCACCCGCCATGACCTGACCGGCAAGCTACATTCAGGCGCGCGACCAATGAGTAACGGCAGCGTAAACGCCTTTTGATAACTGCGCCCGTCTTCGTACGCCAGTTCCATTTCCAGCATCACGTCTCCTTAGTCCACAGCCATCACCTGAACGGAGGGGTTCGCATCGGCATGTCCAATGGCCTCGATCCCGTGGGCGGCCCATTGGCCGCCTGCCCCCTCCCACGGTCGCCACGCTCGTGTATTGGCTGCCACTGCCGGCGGCACCGCCGGGCGTTCCCGAATGGGAGTCAACAGACGCGGATCATCTGGGAATGCCTCGCGCTGCAAGGCGTCGCCCTGACGGACGCGCCGCTCGACATCTGGATGTTCCGCCGTCACAACGACCGGGGTCACAAAGACCGCCAACTCCGTGTCATTTCTCTGCGTCTTTATCGAGCGGAAAAGCGCCCCCAATACCGGCAGGCCCCCAAGGCCGGGAACGCTATCCACATTGCGTGCCTCATCACGGGACAAAAAACCCGCCAGCACCAATGTCTGGCCAGAGCGAACGTTGAATTCCGTAGAGGCACGACGCGTTTTTAGTGCCGGTCCGTTTTCTACTGACAACGCATGGTCTACGGAACTGACTTCGACCTCAATGCGCGAGCGAACGATGCCATTGCGTTCTATACGAGGTGTGATGCGCAGTGACACCCCATAGGGTTTGAAAGCGGTATTGGTCGTGCCGTTGGCGTCCGTCGTGGAGTATGGGACTTCACCACCCGCCAGGAATTCCGCGGTGGAACCGCTGCGGGCAAGCAGCTGCGGTTGCGCAAGCACCATCGCCTGGCCCGCCTGCAACAGCGCATGCAGCTGTGCAGGCCATAGTGCGCTTGCACCCAGGTAACCCGCCGCCACGCCAGTGGGAAACAACGCCGGCACCACGTTTTCGCCTGGCCGGTCTGCCAGACGCCGGGAGCCGCCATCCCATGCCACAGCCGCATTAAGCCCACCCGCTGCGGGGGACTGCCATCGAATCCCCAGCTCGCGAATCAGGCTGCGGGGTAATTCCAAAACTTGCACATCCAGCAGCACCATACTGTCCCAACCGACCCGCCCGGTGAAATTCAATAATTGTGGATAGCGCTGTGCCAGCTCCTCGATGCGCAGAAGGTCGTCATCCGAGAGACCGTCGCCTTCGACCAGCAATTTGTCGCCGATGGAAGACAGTGAAATGCCCGGGATGCGTGCGAGTACGTCACGCAGCTCCTGCTCGATGCGGCGCGTTCCCTCCGGCGCCACCTCCACGTCATATCGCTGTCGAGAGCCGTCACTTGCCCAAAGCTGCAGCACCGTCGAGCCTTCATTGCGTGCGAAGACGATCACCTCTTTTTCTTCGGTGGTCACCGCATTGATCACATGGCCGTCTCCCACAGCCACTCGCGCCACATCGACCGCGGAAAGCACCCGCACTTCGCCCACTTGCATCCGCAACAACGTCTGTGAATACGCCCCCCAAGTCGGGAAGACCAGCACCAGAGCAAGGACATATCTGAGGACCGCCGACAGCATGTCTCTACTCCGGGTACTCAGAGGAGTGTTCGACGGTGCCTGCAGCGTCTAACGCCGGGGCCTCTGTAGTGGGCATTGCAGCCGCCGCGTTTTGCAGCAGCCAGGCGCTCACCAGGGTCTGCGCATCGGGAAGATCGAACAGGCCGGAGGGATTGCGCACAGCGGACGTTTTGGGCACAAGTGTCGGTACGCGACGAGCCTGCTGGTTGCCGTATAAAACCGGCGCCCGGGCTGACGTACGTACCGGCGGAGGGTTGGCCACACCGAGCAGACTGGCCAGGTCACCGCGCACTGCCTTGCGAGTCGGACGGTCATCGCCGGGATGGCGAAGAACCGCAGTCAAGGTTCCGCTTTGGCGAGCGGCTACCAACTTCACTGCGTCTTCCGGCGAAGTGTCCAGGGTGACGGTATTGAAGCCGTGGTTGCCGCCGCCATGTGACGCTACCGGCGCCAGAGTCTGTGTACCGGTTGCCAGTACGAGCACACCTTGCAACAGAGGCGCCGTGATACGTCTGCGCTGATAATCGAAAGAGACGTAGAGATCGATGAGGTCGCCCGGCTGCAAAAGCCCGGACGCTGAATTGATGGCGTCTACGGGCATAGTGACGGCCCGACGCCCTTCGACCAGATGGCTGGAAAACGCCGCCTGCTCAATAACACGCCCATGCACAGGCAATAGCAAGTCACCCCCACGCAGACTGCTCCGCAACACCATACCGATCAGTCTGCCGTGGTCGGCCACATCAACGCTCTCACTGGGTACGACGCTGGCGGGAAACTCGCGACTGGCCAGATGCTCGACATTGAGGCGGGTGCCGGCCGACAGGTCATGGGCAGCGACCACGCGCGTTACGACGGGTACCCGGGCATCCGCCTCTAGTCTCTCAACATGACCCCTGATGTGCTGGCGCGCAGACCATGCTGCAGCCAAGCCGGCGATGAGGGCGAGCAGAAGCACCACGGATGAGCGCCCGAACCCAATATGGTGTAAGAGCATAGGAACACGTTGCAAGGGACGCATGTTATTGCTCCGGTAGCGCCACGGCCAGCGCCAAATCGGCCCTGCGGCCAGATGTAAAGAATTCGAACCCACCTGATGTCGCCCCGCTTGAATTCCAAGTGTTAATACTGGGGTCAGCCGTTTTGAACATGCCCACTCGCACCTCGCCGTCGAACTCGAACATCCGCAAGGCTGAACGCCCAAGCGGCCGATCGGCCATGGCACTGTTTGCCACCGCGTCTACATGGCGCGCTGGATCGAAATACAACGCAGAGACATAACCGTGAGTGCGTTCGGATCGCGAATACATTTCGGCCAGCCAATGCACCCCCGAGCGAACGCCGGAGAGGAGCAAGCGGCCGTCTCCAACCAGATAGCGATCAAAAGCGGCGTTCTGATGCGCAAGACGACGGGCCACCACATCGACTGGTAACCGGCTGGAGAACGTTTCAACTACGAGCTTCTGCCCGTTTGCTATCACATTCCAGGGCTCATGCCATTGAATGGCAAAAACCGGTGAAGCTTGTGCCAGTAGCAATAAGAAGAGGTAAAGCGTTCTCATGGCAATACTCCCATCAGTGGCTCGAACTCAGTGATTAGATAAGACGGCACCCGCCCGCTCCAAGGCTGCAGCCAATCGAGCGTCACCCCGGGACGGCTCCAGCCGGCGTCCACCCCGTGAGCACGCGTCTCGATCTCAGATGCCGCATATCGAGATCTTGTGTAGGTGCTTTTCCAGGCAAAGTCGGAGGACCCAATTTTGAATTGCACATCCATGTCTGAGCTTGCGTGGCCGGCACCGGTAAGAATGGCCGTACTACGTGCCAGCACGGGGTAGGCTTCGGCGAAGACGCCCAGCTTCAGCAGGCTTGTGTCGGATGTTGTTGGTTTCAGTGACCTCGATGGCAAATCAAGCTGGACCTGCGTTCGCACGATGCCGATGTCCTCTAAATGCCAGTCGCGGCGAAGCACCTGCGCATGTTTAGTGTCGGTGGCAGGCTGTGCATTGGCGGAAAGTGGCGGCAATCGAAACGTGAACAGGCCAACCGATGTATGGGGATCGAGAATGGCGACGGCATGCCTGTCTGTCCAGCGGTGAGCGGCGCCGGTGAAAAAAGGGTCCGTCAATGCCGCTGGGTCCTCGGGCTCGGTGAGCCGGGCGGCAACGAACGCAGCATGACGGCTGGCATGCGTAGCCGACAGCGCTGCGTCCTGATAGTGCGAAAGCCAATGCACTGCCACCCACAAAGCCACCAAGCCCGTCAACGCGAACAACGATTCCGCCAGTGCCTGCCCGCCCTGTGTGCAATGTTTCAAAGTCGGGGAAGGATGCCCCAGACGGTCAGCCATCACTTCCCTCCGTAGGTGTCGTCACAAGCCGCCGCAACCGGGCTTGCCAATAGGGATGAAACGTATTGGGAAGCTCGCGCATCCCATCCGTACGAGCATGTGGCCGCCTGAAATAGGTCTCGGCCGCCGCGTGTGAAGTGAAAGTGAGGCCGTCGCGTGCCCCACGTGTGAGGGTCACGTTAAACGAGAGACCCTGGCCGCGAGTTTCTGACGCAATATCATGAAATACCGGTAAACCACCGCCTTGCCAGCGGCGCCGGCCAGTATGTGCCCAGGAATTTCCCAGGGGGTTGGCGCCCCCGCCGGAAATGTCCCAGTTGGTCGCTTCACGTACCCAGCGCCAAAAATCCTGCTCGGCGAAATCCTGGGGTGGGTCTTCCACATATTGGGCGTCCATCGGTGTACTGCCCCTGGGGGGAATCCAGCCCCAACCCATTGGATATTCGCGGTAATAACAACCGATCCACCTGTTTGAACGCAGGGCGTGATAGGACTGTGTGTCGATGGCCTGCCACAACCCTTTTTCGTCCAGACCCGTGGACCCCCTGCGGCGCAATTCATGGCGGCGCGTCGGGCAGCGAGCACTGACTGGCAGCAAACTGCGATCGGTGTGATCACGTGGATCGAGAAAGCGATACAGCCCGGCCAATTCGTGCAAAAAAGGAACCATGCCGGGGTGCGCGCCGTAAGCCACGAGGAAGCCGGGGGCCGTGTCTTGCGTGATACTCAACTGAAACTGGCTTTCGTTCGGATAGTTTGCGCTCAAGACCTCGCGCATGGCCTGATCGCGGGCGACGGCAAGACCTGCTACGAGCTGAGCGGCTGCCGAGCCCATGACGGTACGGGCGAGCCGGTCATGTTCGGCGTAGGCGGATGCGAGCAACCCATGCTCGTGTGCCCGCTGCTCCAGGCCGGCGGCCTTTACGGCTGCCAGATACGCCGCAGCGTGTTCGGCGCCGAAATGCATGCCGATCACGTAAGCGGGCGGGTTAGCCATCGCAAGTCGGCGTGCCTCCGTGCCGGCAAAATGCGCCCATGAACCCAAAGTAACAAGGTGAGCCATGGCCACCTGGTGAGCCGCCTGGGTACGATGGATATACGCCAGCATGTTCAGGCCGCGTGCCTGCACGAGCGCGCCGCTGTAAGCCGCAGCATCAAGCGCATGATCTTGCCTGGCGCGCTCGGCCACGACCGAGCCGAGGTTGAAATAGCGCACAAAAGCGAGGGCGACGGCGGCCCCCAAAATCAGGGCGAGCACCATCACCTGACCTTGTTGAGCCTGGGAGCTCATTGCCCGGCCCCAGCGTTGCCGGTAAAGGATTTCAACGTGCGTGCAGCGGTCTGACCGGCGGCAGCATCAGCGGCTGACTGGGCAATGGATGACTGTTCGCTGCCGTCTTCGCCCGCCAGTTCACGCGCCATTGCCGCAGTTTGGGACCGGACCACCTGCCCAAACAACTGATACACGGCGATCGCAGCCACCGCCACCAATGCAACCACAATCAAGTATTCCGTCATTGCCTGACCACGCTGCTGACTGTTGTTCGGTTTCATCGGTTTCTCCTTTCGTTTGCGCCAGTGTGCCGCCGCAACGAAAGGCCGCCAATTCGCGAATGCCGCAACGGACGAAATGATCAGCCGCGCCATTTGGCATAATGGCGATCTTGCGGGTTACCGCTGAAGTGTGCCGCGCCCCTTGCTTAGAAAGGAAAGTCGTTCTTGTCATACACAGCCCTGACCCTGATTGTTCTTGCGGCATTCATCCACGCAACATGGAATCTGCTAGCCAAGCGCGCCGCCCACGCCGGCCCGACCTTTGTCTTTGTCTATACGCTTATTGCCACCGTGGCATATTTGCCCTGGACGATCTGGTTGATCTTGCACGATGCAGTGACCTGGAGTCTGCCCGTCGTAATCTGTATCGCCCTGAGCGGCGCGCTTCATCTTGCCTATAGTCTGTTTCTACAACGTGGATACCAAGTAGCGGATTTGTCGGTCGTCTATCCCATTGCACGCGGCACGGGCCCAATGCTCTCGACAATTGGTGCATTTCTGATCCTGGGCGAGAAACCCAGTGCTCATGGAATTGCAGGGCTGTTTGCGATCGTTGCCGGCATCATCCTGATCTCCACCCAAGGTGATTTGAAAAAATTCCGACAACCTGCCGCGCGCCGAGGCGTTCGCTGGGGCGGCGTAACGGGGGGCACCATTGCGGGCTATACCGTCGTTGACGCCTACGGTGTGAAGATGTTGGCAATACACCCCGTCGTGCTGGACTGGTGCGCTAATGCGGCCCGAGTGGTCATGCTGCTGCCCTGGGTACTGAATAATCGACACCTGGTGGCCGAACGCATGCGCAACCACTGGTGGCTCGCTGTCGCGGTCGGGCTGTTGTCGCCGCTGTCTTACATTCTTGTTCTGACGGCACTGCGCATAGGGGCTCCCCTCAGTCTGGCCGCCCCAGCCCGCGAAATGTCGATGATGGTAGGAGCACTCATGGGTCTATTCATCTTGCGCGAGAAGGTAGGCCCAGGCCGCCTCCTGGGCTGTGCCATCCTTATTGCCGGCGTCATTCTGCTGGGTCAGGCCTGAAACACCGCCTCCCCGGCTTCATACGGGGCGTTGGAACCGTGCCCTGGCCTCTTCGACCTGCCTGTGCATGACGCAATCGGGTGCATGGTCGTTCACCAGACCCATCGCCTGCATAAACGAATACACAGTGGTTGGCCCCACAAACTGCCAGCCGCGCTGCTTCAACTCTTTGGACAGTGCAATCGACTCGGGACAAGTCGTTGCGGCCGCACCCGGCTCATTCTGCCTGACAACAGGCTCGAAACGCCAGATAAAGCGCGCCAATGACCCTTCACGTTCAACCATCTCCAAAGCCCTGCGTGCGTTATTGATGGTTGCAGCGATTTTGCCGCGATGGCGGATGATGCCTGGGTCCTGCACTAAGCGCTCGACGTCCGACTCCTCGTAGAGGGCAATGTTTGCAAAGTCGAAGCCTTGAAAGGCACGGCGGAAGTTTTCGCGTTTTTCGAGCACGGTGCGCCAGCTCAGGCCTGCCTGGAAGCCTTCCAGGCACAGTTTCTCGAAGAGACGAATGTCGTCCGCAACGGGGAAACCCCATTCCTTGTCGTGGTAAGTCAGGTAATCAGCAGTAGCCAAGCACCAGCGGCATCGCAGTCTTCCGTCGGGGCCTGCATCAGTCATCGACAAACTCATGGCATCGCTCAGCAAAAGAGAAAGTGGCCAATGTACTGAACAAGCGCTTGATGGTGTAGCCGGAACGGCGCGAATATGTCCCGCTTCGACGACTTTCCTTTCAATTGCTTTACATTTAAACTTTGTGAAACAAACGGCGGAGACGCAGGTTATGCAGAATTCGATTGCTGTCGCCCTGATCGCATCATTCACCCTCGTCTCACCGTGTCTCGCTGACCCAGGCGACAGCCAAGCCGGAGCTTACGTGGGTGCGTTTGGCGGCGTGGGCGCATCCATCGCCACCAATCTGAAGCAACGGGGAGCGGTACACATCAACGAACGTTTCTCGCTTCCCATCCATGCCAACGGGTCGACGGGCAGTAGTACGCGTGTAGGCGTCGGCGGCCTCCAGCTGGGATATGAATGGGACGCGTGGCGCCCCGCTGCCGCAACTTGGGGCGTGCGCCCTGCCGCCGAGCTCGAAGGCATATACATAGGACGTCACTCCCCCACGGGTGAAATGCCGGTACGTCCCGCTGCGTTGGGCACCCAATATGTCACGGTACCCACCAAGGTTGGCCTATTGATGGCTAATCTGGTCTTCACCTTTGAAACGCCTTACTCCAATCGTGTCCTGCCTTACGTGGGGGTGGGAGCCGGAGCCGCGTTTGTCTCCATCAAGGGTTCTGATTCCGCCAACCCCATGGAACCGGGCATTAACCATTTCAACAGTGATCCGGACGCTTCTGATACCGCATTCGCCATGCAGTTGAAGGCGGGGGTCAAGACGGAAGTCCGCAAGAACCTGCACTTCTTTGCGGAATATAGATACCTCAGTATTGATGCCACCCGTTATACCTTCGGGGCCACCGACTACCCCGGATTACACCTGCCTACTGCAAAATGGAAAGTGGATATGGGCCGCCAGAACTACAATCTTTTCCTTGCCGGCCTGCAATATCGCTTCTAGCCGCCGAGTTATCCACGGTCTGTGTGCATAACCCTAGGGATAACCCTCGGACACTCTGCGCAAAGCCTTGAAACATGCGGGTCTGAGGTTCTGTGGTTATAAAAGTGACACAGTCAGTGGATGCGCACGATTACCCTTGGCGGGTTGACGGTATGATCAAGGAATCCATTATTGACAGCAACAACCCGCCTTTGCGCCCTGAACCACTGCCATGGATCTCATTTTTCGTCAGGCACAACACAGTGACCTCCGCGATATTGCACGCCTGCTTGCCGATGACTTGTTAGGCGCAAGTCGCGATGGGGACCAGTATCTAGACTCTTACGCTGAAGCGCTCACAGCGGTGCAGGCTCAAACGGGAAATTCCATTATTGTCGCCACGCTGGATGAGCGCATCGTCGGGATGCTGCAGCTGACTCTCATTCCCGGCTTGTCACGCGGCGGGATGTTACGCGCTCAGGTTGAGAGCGTAAGAGTCGCAGCAGAGCACCGCGGTCGCGGCATTGGCCGCATATTGTTCGAATACGCCATACAACAAGCTCGCGATGCCGGTGCCGGGCTGTTACAGCTGACCACCGACAAGCGTCGCGCCGATGCCGTACGTTTCTATGAGAGCCTAGGATTCAGCGCGAGTCATGAAGGCATGAAGCTGAATCTCTGACATACCGATGAGTAAGTGGCCTCACTGTATAAGAGCCATTGCGCTGACGTTGCTGTGCCTGCTGCAATGGCCGGCCTTGGCGCAGGAACTGCGCATCATTACTTCGTATCAAGAAGACGTCGT
>JAJUGV010000083.1 GCA_029265795.1 Alcaligenaceae bacterium | reverse complement strand
GGTCAGATCATGGGCGATCGACATAGCCCCGCTTCACCTAAAGCTACAGAACTGCGTGCACCGGTGACGGGTGCCGTACGATATGTTAAAGGCGCTTCTGCGTTAGGTGCTTTCGCTATCGGTGCTCTGGCAGTTGGCGCCCTGGCGGTTGGGGCGCTTGCGATCGGCCGACTCAAGGTCGGCCGCGCGCATATTGGACGGCTGGAAATTGATGAACTGATCGTGCATAAGCGCAACGGTAAAGGACACGGTGAGGGCTTTGCCGACATCAGTCTGACGCCGGCAAAGCGAAGGCAATCACGCTATCACCCGCTTTGGTGCCCAAAGAGCCGTGCCCGCCTGCAGCTACCACTACATACTGGCGGCCGTCTGCACCGGTGTACGTCATTGGGGTTGCCTGACCACCCGCCGGAAGTCTGGCCTTCCAAAGCTCTTTGCCATCTGTCACATCATAGGCGCGCAGGTAGTAATCTAAGGTACCGGACAGAAAGGCCACTCCCCCCGCGGTCATGATCGGTCCCCCCAAATTCGGCACACCCATCTTGAACGGCAGCGGAATCGGCGCACGGTCTCTGACCGTGCCATTTTTATGCATCCATTTCACTTCACCGGTACGCAAGTCTGCCGCGGCAATATAGCCCCAGGGTGGTTGCTGGCATGGCAGCCCCAAGAATGAAGTGAAAGCACTGAGCTCTACAGCGAATGGGGCACCGAAGTTCTCGTTCAGGGCAGGTAGGCTGTCGTCTGGTCGCTCATCGCCTTGCACATAAAGCGTGGTGTCATCTTCTCGCGGAATCAGTTTTGATATGAAGGCCAGGTAAGTGGGAGTTGCGAAGACGATTTGCCGCTGAGGGTCCACCGATACACTGCCCCAGTTGAACACACCGAAATTACCGGGATAAACGAGTGTGCCCTGGGTAGACGGAGGTGTGTATCGCCCCTCATATCGCAAACTCTGAAATTCGATACGGCAGGCAAGCTGATCGAAGAGCGTTGCGCCCCACATCGATGCACCGGTCAGCGGCTCGGGGTCAAACGACAAAGCGGATACCGGTTGGGTTGGAGCCGTGAAATCCCCTTCCGCCGCGCCTTGAGGAACAGGGCGTTCCGTCACGGGCAGTAGTGGTTCACCATTGCGGCGATCCAACACGAACACTTCCCCTTGTTTTGTAGACTGAACCAGGGCCGGTACTGTCTCGCCGTCCATCGTTAAATCCAACAGACTGGGCTGCGAAGGAACATCGTAATCCCATAAATCGTGGTGAACAGTCTGGAACCTCCACCGTACTTTGCCTGTCTCTAAGTCGAGCGCAACAATAGAAGATGAGTAGGTCTCTGCCGCCTCATCTCGATTCCCTCCCCATTGGTCGGGCGGCGCATTCGCCATCGGCACATACACCATACCCAGCGTTTCATCGGCACTCGAAATCGACCAGCTATTGGGCGTGGAAGCCGTATAACTGGCGTCGGGAGGTATGGGGGCCGTGTCTTCGGGTCTAGCAGGATCCCAATTCCAAACCAGCTCGCCGGTGTGAACGTTATAGGCACGTATGACGCCGGCGGGTTCGTGTATGGACACATTGTCCAGCACGGTTCCTCCCACTATCAGCAACGACTGCGTCACCACTACCGGCGAAGTTGAGTAGTAGCCCCCCACCCGTGCATTCGGCATGTTCTTCCATAGATTGATCTGCCCCTGCCCGTTGCCAAATGCGCGGCAGACAGCGCCATCTTCGGGATTAAGCGCTATGACACGCCCGTCCGCCGTCGGCATAAAGAGCTTGGCGGTACAGTCTTCAGTGGTCTTACCGTCTTCGGCGGCTACAGGGAGATTGAGACGCGTCAACGTTTCGTCCGTTGCAGTATCTGCCGCTTGTTGACTGAGTGAAGCTGCGGCGCTTTCTGCTCCGGAACCGTCGTGATAGGAAAGGCCACGACAGGTTAAGTGCTGTAAGGCCAGTTGATCGCGAATCTGCGGGTCATAACGCCACACCTCCTCGCCGGTAGTGGCATTCAAGGCAATGACCGACTGGTGGGGCGTACACAGGTAAAGCAATTCACCGATTTTTAGAGGAGTCACTTGGAACGTCGTCTCTTCAGGGTCTCCCGGGCGGCCGCGGATATCACCCGTTCGGTAGTGCCACACCTCCTCAAGCCGCGTAACGTTATCGGGTGTTATCTGCGTCAAAGGTGAATAGCGTTGGCCATGATTCGTACGCCCGTACGCATGCCATTCCCCGCGCGTTATATCAGACGTTTGTGCATCTGCCTGTACCGGCCGGCTTGCCAATACGCCATCCCTGGCATGTGGGTCGACGAACCAAGATGCCACGGCGACCAACAGGAAAATAAACAGTGCCGACATCAAGGGTAGCGTCGTACGCGCCCTAGCTTGCGGCAGCAGGGGCCGTGTGACCCAGGGCGTTACCATGAACAGCCCAAGCAGAAAGATCACGTTGCCGCGAATGGCGAGCGGCCACCAATCAAGACCGGATTCCCATAGGGCCCAGAGTAGCGTCAATATCACTAGGACTGCGTACAGCCATAAAGCCTGTAACTTCCGGCGAATCAGAAGAATCGCGGTGCCCAATAATGCCAGCCCGGCAGCGGCGTAGAACCAGGATCCACCCAATGTTATGAGCCAGATACCACCGAGGAGCAAAACAATGCCAAACAACCCGTTCAGGCAGCAAGCTATGACGAGTCCGACGTCGTGCGCACGTTTCATGCGACCTCCTTTGAGTACCCCGAGACATGGCAAACACGCCATCTCCGGGGAGAGCAAGTCGGATGCCGCCGGGTTGCCAGCCCGGGCGAAACGTAGCGGTCATGCAGAGCGTCCGGCCTACCACTTGAGCAGCCGCCGCAACCATTCGCCATGTCGGGCAGTGGCGGCAGCCAAGTCGGCGTCGGACGCCAACTCAAACCCTGAAAACTCGAAACCCGGCATCACGGCGCAGCTGACGAGCGAAAATTCACCACCTGCCACCACTTCCGCTGCGAACCAGCAATCTGCCTGTACGCACACTTGGAATACGGCATCTTCATGACGCAAAGGGTTGCCTAACCGGTGGGTCAGTAATGTGCCATCAGGCTGCAGAACATGCAGAGCCAGCGCATCGCCTGCGTGGAAATACCATATTTCCTCGGCATCGATACGATGCCAGGCCGAGTAAGCGCCGTCTGCCAACAGATAGTAAATGGAGGTCCCGGCGCTGCGTTGCGCGGTCCCGTCATACACGTGGCGCACCGAACGAAAGACCTCACGGTAGTAACCGCCCTCTGGATGTGCTTGCAGGCCCAATTGCTGCACCATCGTTTTCCAAGCTTGTCCACCCAACTGTCTGTCATTCATCATTCTTCCTATGCGCTCATCTTGGCCGGCCCAGTATAGAGAAAAATGGAACGTGGGCAGGTGTAGCCTGAACAAGTAATATGGCAGCTTCGCCGAAAATGAAGATGGCCACCCCAACAGCGGGAGCAAGGTACGCATGACTGTCGAAATTGCCGTGGTTCTTTCCATCGCTCTGGTTGCCATCGCACTATTCGCAACAGAAAAACTGTCGCTGGATATTGTGGCTCTCCTGGTACTGACGAGTCTTGCGGTGAGCGGCTTGCTGGATACTGGGCAGGCATTAAGCGGCTTCAGCAACCCGGCCACCATTACGGTAGCCGCGATGTTCGTGCTTGCTGCCGGGCTGCAGAACAGTGGAGCACTTTCCGGTATCGGCAACCTGCTGGCGCGTGCAAAATCACCGCTGCAGTTTCTTATTACGTTGTTCATCGTGCTGGCCGTCATCGCACCGTTCGTCAACAATACCGCGGTTGTCGCAGTCTTCATGCCTATTGTGATCGCAGCAACGGCCAGCGTTGGCATGTCGGCCTCAAAGGCGCTCATTCCTCTATCTTATGTCTCGCAAATGGCCGGCGTGTGCACGCTTGTCGGTACGTCCACGAACCTGTTGGTGAACGGCATGGCGCGCGATTTAGGTCACCCGGGCTTCAGCATGTTTGAGTTCACGTCGCTAGGCGTCATTTGCCTGGCAGCCGGCTGCCTTTACCTTCTGACAGCCGGCCGCTGGTTACTTCCGGATTCACGCGGCGCCGAGCTCGTCGAACACTACGAGCTAGGCAAATACATCACAGAGTTACGCGTCATGCCGGACTCTTCTCTGATTGGAACAACCGTCGGAGAAGCGAAGTTAGGTGAGGAATTTGGCGTATATGTACTCGAGCTGCTGCGCGGAGACCAGAAGGTGTGGTCGCCGAAGGCACAAATACTGCAAGAAGGCGACATACTGCTCGCCCGTGGTGATTGGTCGCAACTCGACGAATTGCGTAAAGAAGCCGGGCTGGAGGTGAATGCGGAGTTCAAGCTAAGACAGCAATCGTTCGAAGAAGTGGAGCAGGTTCTAACAGAGGTCATGATTGCGCCGCGCTCTCGCTTAATCGGCACCACGCTTGGGATGCTGGATCCGAGCTGGCATCATAATACGACCTCGTTGGGCATACACCGTCGCGGGCAGGTGTTGAGACAGGAATTGCGCAATGTGCGCTTGCAGGTCGGCGATATCCTATTGATGCTGCTACCCGAATCCGAGATGTCCGCCCTGCGCAAAGATCGCAATATCGTTGTCCTGTCTGAACGACCGGCAGAGAAATCGGAGGGCTGGCGCGCGCCGTTTGCACTCGTGACAATGGCTCTGGTGATCGGCGTTTCTGCCATGGGTTGGGCACCGATCGCGGTGACGGCGCTGGCGGGTGCGGCGGCAATGACTCTTGCAGGCTGTTTGGATGCAGAAGACGTCTACGATGCCATCGACTGGCGCATCATCATCTTGATGGCAGGTCTGATTCCATTGGGCGTGGCCATGAGCGAAACCGGCGCGGCCGCATTCTTGGTGGAGAATTCGCTTGGGCTAGTCAGTTCGTTGGGACCCCTGGCAGTGCTTGCCGTGCTGTATCTGCTTGCACTACTGCTGACTGAATTTATGAGCAATGCTGCCGCTGCGGTGCTGCTGACACCGATCGGCATGTCGACCGCAGGGATGATGAATGTGGACGCAACCCCTTTCCTGATCGCCGTCACGTTTGCCGCCTCAACCAGCTTCGCTACGCCGGTGGGTTACCAGACCAATACCATGGTCTATGGCGCAGGGGGATACCGTTTCAGCGACTTCGTAAAGATCGGTTTACCGCTCAATCTGATCTTTTGGGTGTTGGGTGTAATTTTTATTCCAATGTTCTGGCCGTTTTGAGTCTATAGCTCGGAAAGCCGCTGTATACGCACCAGCTACGCCCCGCGGTGGGCCGGAAGTGCGACAATAGACGGCCCTATAACCACTACGCGGCTTACATCCAGCCTGTTTGCAAAGATTTCAATGAGTACCTTACCTCCCTGCCCCCGGTGTCAAGCCGATTACACCTACGAAGATCGTTCGTTCTATGTTTGTCCGCAATGCGCTCACGAATGGACCGCAAGCGATAGCGGTAACGAGGAACCCACCGACAAGGTATACCGAGACTCTGCGGGTAACGTCCTGCAAGACGGCGATACGGTGACGGTCATCAAAGACTTAAAGCTGAAAGGTTCCAGTGGTGTCGTGAAGATGGGCACCAAGGTGAAGAACATCCGTCTGGTCGACAAGGACCACGACATCGAATGCAAGATCGACGGTTTGGGCGCCATGAGCCTGAAGACGGAATTCGTGAAGAAAATCTGACACACCGACCGACCCATACCGCATACCCTAGTTCTATAAGAAGAGACCTCTAATGACAACGACGAATTTCAAGGTTGCTGTACTGGACGATTATCTCGGCATCGCACATACCATGGCGCCATGGGACACGCTCGCGCCGGCTGCTGACGTTCATTTTCTTACCGAGCCCATTAAAGCCGAACAACGGGCACAGCGCCTGGCCGACTACGACGTGCTGGTGCTGATGCGTGAACGAATGCCGCTACCCGCCGAATTGATCCGGCAATTGCCTGAACTGAAGCTGGTCATCACGACCGGTCAACGCAATGCCGGTATCGATCTCGCAGCCTGCGCCGAGCGCAATATTCCAGTTCTGGGCACTCGCAGCTTATCGAACATCACGATAGAAACAGCCTGGCTACTGATCCTCGCTCTGATTAAGCGCCTCAAAGCCAACGCGCTGACTGCCGACTCACACACATGGCAGAATGCGTTGCCCGATAGCCTGAACGGCCAGACACTAGGCATCGTCGGTTTGGGCGGTCTGGGCTCTCAGATGGCCGTGGTAGCCAAGGCGTTCGGTATGGAAGTGTTGGCATGGAGCCAGAACCTTACCAAGGAAGCCGCCGGCGCGGTGGGCGCAACCTGGGTTGATAAATTCGAACTGCTTCAACGCTCCGATATCGTCACGCTGCATTTGCGACTGAGCCCGCGTACTCGCAATATCATCGGAGCGCCAGAATTGGCGGCAATGAAGCCAGAAGCGTTTCTCATCAACACCTCGCGCGCAGGGTTGGTCGAAGAGCAGGCCTTGCTTGAGGCGCTACGTACATCTCGAATTGCGGGCGCCGGACTCGACGTCTTTCCAGAAGAACCCATACCTGCCGATCAGCCGCTGCTCGCTCTGGACAACGTCGTACTCACACCCCATTTAGGCTATGTCTCAAAGCAAAGCATGCAAATCTACTATCGGGATGTAGTGGAAAATATTGCCCAGTGGCAGCAGGGCAAGCTGATACGGGTTGTCTCCGAGGAGTAGGCTTCGCACCATCTCGCAGCAGCCATAAAAAAGGCCTGAATGCCACCATTCAGGCCTTTTTCATGTCCTACGACAGTTATGGTGGAAGCGCGTGTGCGCCTCCACACTCAATACCTACTGCCCTTCGAGGAAGCTCTTGAGCTTGTCAGCTCGGCTGGGATGACGCAGCTTGCGCAACGCCTTCGCCTCGATCTGGCGAATACGTTCACGAGTGACATCAAATTGCTTACCGACTTCTTCGAGCGTCTGGTCGGTGCTCATTTCGATACCAAATCGCATGCGCAGTACTTTGGCCTCGCGGGGTGTGAGCGAGTCGAGCACTTCCTTCACCACATCGCGCATCGAGCCGTGCAGGGCGGATTCCGCCGGTGAAAGGGTGGCAACGTCCTCGATGAAATCGCCAAGATGGGAATCGTCATCGTCGCCGATGGGCGTTTCCATGGAGATAGGCTCCTTGGCAATTTTGAGGATCTTGCGCACCTTTTCTTCCGGCATATCCATCTTCTGTGCCAGTGTCGCGGGATCCGGCTCCACACCGGTTTCCTGAAGAATCTGCCGGTTGATGCGGTTCATCTTGTTGATCGTTTCGATCATGTGCACCGGAATACGGATGGTACGTGCCTGGTCGGCAATCGAACGAGTGATAGCCTGACGGATCCACCATGTCGCATACGTGGAGAATTTATAGCCCCGACGGTATTCAAACTTGTCTACCGCCTTCATCAGCCCGATGTTGCCCTCTTGGATCAGATCCAGGAACTGGAGGCCTCGGTTGGTGTACTTCTTAGCGATGGAAATGACGAGGCGCAGGTTAGCTTCGGTCATTTCGCGCTTGGCCTTGCGCGCCTTCGCTTCACCCGTGAGCATACGCTTGTTGACTTCCTTGAGGTCCTTCAGAGGCAGTACGACAGCGCGCTGCAGTTCAATCAGCTTTTTCTGGATCTCCTGAACGTCAGGAACGTAACGCTCAAGCGTTTCAGAGTACGGATGGCCCGCGGCGACTTCTTCAAGCACCCAATCGAGATTGGTTTCATTGCCCGGGAAACTCTTGATGAAGTGAGAGCGCGGCATACCTGCCCGCTGCACGCAGGTTTGCATGATGGCGCGCTCGTTGGCACGTACTTCGCTCACCTGAGCGCGCATGGCATCAGCGAGGCGTTCCACCATCTTGGCCGTAAAACGCACTCCCATGAGCTCATTGAGGATGATTTCCTGCGCTTCCTTGTAGGCGGGCGAACCGTAGCCTTCCTTTTCGTAGGCTTCACGCATCTTGTCGTACCATTCCTGGACGATATCGAACTTCTTCATCGCCTTCTTGTGCAGGTACTCAATCTGCTTGCTGCTCATGCCGCCGGCCGGACCGTCGTCATCGTCGTCGCTCGTGACACCGGCGCCTGCGTAATCTTCACCTTCTTCGTCAACCAAGCCATCCACGAACTCGTCGATTTTCATCGTTTCTTCGCGAACACGGTCGGCGTGGTCTAGGATTTCGCGCACGGTGGTCGGGCAAGCAGCGATAGCCATCACCATGTGCTTCAAGCCGTCTTCAATGCGCTTGGCAATTTCGATTTCGCCTTCACGGGTTAGCAGCTCAACCGTACCCATTTCGCGCATGTACATACGCACCGGGTCGGTCGTGCGACCGAAATCGGAATCGACTGTTGTAAGCGCAGCCTCGGCTTCGTCCTCAACGTCGTCGTCGCTTGCCGAAACGGGCGTGGAATCGCTCATAAGCAGCGTGTCAGCGTCCGGGGCCTGGTCGTAGACCGAGATGCCCATGTCGCTGAACGTACTGATAATGCCGTCGATAGCCTCTGCATCGACTAAGTCATCGGGCAAGTGGTCGTTAATTTCACCGTAGGTGAGATAGCCCCTGTCCTTGCCCAGCTTGATCAACACTTTAAGGCGATTGCGGCGGGCTTCTTGTTCTTCCGGTGTGAGCTGGCTGCGGGCCGGCACGTCTTTATCGGCCTTACCCCGCTTGCTGCCACGCTTGGGCAGCGGCTTGAGCTCGGGAATGACCTCGCCGTCACCATTGTCATCCACGAAGTCATCTGCAATCTGACCTGCATTCTTCGCCGGCCGCCCTGGGCGACGCCCGGTGGACTTCGTCGCGCGCACCGTCGTTTTCTTGGCAGCTGACTTCTTTGCTGCCGTTTTCTTTGCCGCCGTCTTTTTAGCTGCCGTCTTTTTGGCAGCAGTCTTTTTAGCCGCTGTCTTTTTAGCCGCTGTCTTCTTGGCAGCGGTTTTCTTCGCGGCTGTTTTCTTGGCGGCCTTCTTGGCCGCCCCGCCCTCGACGTCTTCCCCGACCTTCACTGCGAGCGAATCGGCATCGCGGGTTGCCGCCACAGTCTTGGTTTTCTTCGTAGCTTCATCAGCCACTTCGGGGGAAACACGGGTAACTTTTGTCATAGTCGCTTTCCGTAGACGCAAAAACACTGGAAGGGCACGAGGCCACTACTCGCTGCTTCAGATGGGAAGGAAGATCGCGCAAGGCGTATGCGTTTGCGCTGGGAAACATTCAATTTTACAGTACTTTACGTGAACCGCCAGTCTCCAACAGAATACGGCGGCGATTAAGTTGCTGATAGCGCTGTTGTTGGGCTGCTTCCTTCAAACCAGCCTCAACCAACGCGGTCTGTTCCGCCTTGATCATCTCAAGCTCGATGCGTCTCAGAGCGTCATTCCATTCTGCCTGGGGGTCTGGCAGATCTTCTTCGGCCAGCACTTGTGGCCCGAGCCCGGACAGCACCTGCTCCAGATCAGAGCCAGGTTCAGCCGCCTGTAGTAATGCTCCGGCGTGGCGAGCACCACTTGCGGCGGCAAGCGCGATCAAGTCGCGCACAAGTTTCAGATGGGGACTGCGTTCCAGAATTTCAAGCTGCTGATCTCCTAAGCCGTCCACCAATTGTGGATGAGCGATCAAAAGGCGCAGCAATTGCTTTGCCAGAGGGGTTACGCTGTGGCGTGTGCGAGCCGCCGGTTTCGAAGCACGCCGGGGTTGTTCCCAAGCTGCGCCCTCGAACGGCGGAGGTTCCGGAACCGAACCTATTTCCGGAATATCCACCCGCACAGTTTCAGAAGCCGGTTCGCGTACTGCTACATGCCTTGAGTTCGTAGAAGCAGGGCCGGAATGGCCGGAACTCGCAGAGCGCAGTAAACCTGCCAGCTCTTCCGGCGTCAACAGCACCAGCTGAGCGAATTCGCGCTCCACCTGCAAGCGATAAGCGTTCTGCGGCAAACTGGCCAGCAATGGCAATGCCTCGTGAACACAGGCCGCCCTGCCTTCTGCCTCATCGAGGCGGTGTCGACGCGCCAATTCTTCCAACATGAAGCGCGACAGCGATACGGCCTCATCCAGTGCCGCCCGGAATGCTTTGTCTCCGAACGCCTGAATATAGGAATCAGGGTCATGCTCGGATGGCAGAAACAGAAAGCGCACCGAAACGTCATCGCGCATCAAGGGCAGGCAGGCCTGCAGTGCGCGCCATGCGGCTCGCATTCCTGCCTGGTCGCCATCGTAGCTGAACACCACCTTATTGCTGGCACGCAGCAACTTCTGCACATGCTCTTGGGTCGTCGCCGTGCCTAGCGTAGCAACTGCGTTTTCCACCCCGTGCTGCGCCAGGCCCACAACGTCCATGTAGCCTTCCACGACCAGCACACACCCTTCGCGACGCACGGCGGCTCGCGACTCCCACAAACCATAGAGCTCGCGCCCTTTCGAAAACAGCGGGGTCTCAGGAGAGTTGAGATACTTGGGCTCCCCCTTGCCGATAATGCGACCACCAAACCCGATTAACTTGCCCCGAGCGTTGCGGATTGGAAACATGATGCGCTCGCGAAAGCGATCATAACGTCGGCCGTCTTCCGCCTCGATCACTAGGCCGCATTCCACGAGCATCGGATCTTCGTAATTGGGGAACACCGCAGTCAGCCCGCGCCTGTCGTCGCCGGACCAACCGAGGCCGAAGCGCGCTGCAATTTCACCACTTAGGCCGCGACTCTTGAGATACTCAATGGCACGAGGCGTGGCTTTCAAATTGGCCAGATAGTGCTGACGTGCACTTTCCAGTATCTGTTCGTGGCGCGAGATTTCCTGCTTACGCTGACGATCTCGTTGACGTTGCTGGGGAGAGCGAGGGGTTTCCGGCACAGTCATGCCGGCGCTGGCCGCAAGCGTGCGAACGGCTTCGGGGAAGCTGGCCCCCGTATGCTCAATCAGAAAGGTGATAGCACTGCCATGCGCACCGCAACCAAAGCAATGGTAAAACTGCTTGGTGGGGCTGACTGTGAAAGATGGTGTTTTTTCTTTATGGAAGGGGCAGAGGCCAAGCAGATTGGCTCCGCCCTTACGGAGCTGCACATATCGCCCCACGACGTCGACGACGTCGACCCGGGCGAGGAGATCCTGTATGAAGGATTCTGGTATCAATCAATACAGACGCGGAGGCAGTTGCTGGCTGCGAATACGCTTGTAATGACGCTTGACCGCGGCGGCGCGTTTGCGCTTGCGTTCTGCGGTGGGCTTCTCGTAGTATTCACGCGAACGCAGCTCGGTCAAGAGACCATTTTTCTCAACAGTGCGCTTGAAGCGGCGAAGCGCAGCCTCAAAGGGCTCGTTTTCCTTCAGACGAACGATAGGCATGTATTCCTGAGCCTTAGAATGGTAAAGAGGTTAGTTGGGTAATATACAAACGGGATAACTGTAAATTCTAGCGCGCTTTGACGCAAGGCGTCAATTACACGTGGAATTCAATGTTTTCCCTTGCGCATCCACGCCTCAAGCTGATGGGGGCGAATGCTGTCGTAATCTTCAAAGGGCTGATGGATCCAGGGATTCGTGGGGAGTTTCTCTACGTAGTAGTCGGGCGTCACCTGAGAGTGCCCCTTCCACCAAAGCACAGCCGTACGTAATTCCTGGATACCTGGGAACTGCTTAACTAAGTGGTCGCGTACGCGGCCGAATGTCAGGCCGGTATCCACCATGTCATCCACTAGCAACACCTTGCCGTCAAGAGTGCCGCGGGTAATGGTGATGTACTGCGCGATATCCAGTTGCCCCTGCACCGTACCGGCCGCCTCGCGATAGCTGCTGGTAGCCAAGATCCCCAGCGGCAGGTCATAAATACGTGACAGGACATCGCCAACCCTGACCCCCCCGCGAGCGAGGCACAGAATCTTGTCGAACTTCCAGCCGGATTCGTGAATGATCAGGGCGAGTTGCTCTATCAGCTCGTGATATTGGCGCCAGGATACCCAATGATCGCTATCGGTATTCGGGGGCAGACTCATGTTGCGTACTCCGTCTCACGCCTTGAAAGCTTGGTTGAGCATGATGGTCTCCATGCGATCAGGACCCGTAGAGATCATGTCGATGGCAACGTCGCAGACTTCCGCGATGCGTTCCAGATAACGACGGGCGTTCACCGGCAACTTATCGTACTCGGTGACACCGGCAGTGGTTTCCGTCCAACCAGGCAATTCCTCGAAGACGGGTTCAGCTTCCATCACGGCATCTGCGCCGTATGGCAGCACGTCCAGGAACTCGCCACGATAGCGATAGCCGACACCAATCTTGAGCGTTTCGAGGCCATCGAGCACATCAAGCTTGGTGACACAGAGACCATTGATGCCGTTGACCATCACCGACCGTTTCATGGCCGCCCCGTCGAACCAGCCACAGCGACGTGGACGCCCGGTCACGGAACCGAATTCCTTGCCGACTGAAGCCAGGTGCGAACCGGTTTCATCGGTAAGTTCGGTGGGGAACGGACCCGAACCCACGCGCGTGGTGTAAGCCTTGGCGATACCCAGCACATAATCGAGCATTTGCGGGCCGACACCGGCGCCGGCAGATGCAGCCCCGGCAACACAGTTGCTGCTGGTCACATACGGATAGGTGCCATGGTCGATGTCCAGCAATGCGCCCTGCGCACCTTCAAACAGCAGACGCCCCCCTGCTTTGCTAGCCCTGTGCAGCTCGTGAGATACGTCTGCCACCATAGGCTCGAGTTCAGCAGCCAAGGCCATAGCCTGGTCACGCACTTCATCGAACGAAACAGCGTCGGCACCGAGATAGCGTGTGAGCACAAAGTTATGGAAGTCGAGCAATTCCTCGAGCTTGGCGTCGAATGCCTTCGGATCGTAAAGATCTTGCACGCGCAGCGATCGGCGACCGACCTTGTCCTCGTAGGTCGGGCCGATACCCCGTCCGGTCGTACCAATCTTGCCATCGCCCTTACGAGCCTCACGAGCTTGGTCGAGAGCGATGTGGTAAGGAAGAATCAACGGGCATGCCGCCGACACACGCAGACGCTCCCGAACTTCGAGACCTGCCTGCTCCAGCTCGCCGATCTCCTTGAGCAGCGCCTCGGGAGACAGCACGACTCCGTTCCCGATATAGCAGGTGACGTGATCGTGCATGATTCCGGACGGAATCAGGCGCAGGATCGTCTTATTGCCGTTTATCCAAAGGGTATGACCCGCATTGTGGCCGCCCTGGAAGCGCACGACGCCCTGAGC
>JAJUGV010000087.1 GCA_029265795.1 Alcaligenaceae bacterium | reverse complement strand
TGGTCGGCTCCGGTGGCAACGACACGTTTGTCACTGGAGCCCATCAAATTACTTACGGGCTGCAGGGTGATGACCGCTTCAGTGCAGTCAGCGGAAGCGCCTTTAATGTCATGGTCGGCGGTCGATAGTCCCTACACCTATGTCGCTATGCTGGAAGGGCGGCACTTGATTGCTGCGGACATAAGCACATGGGAAGCAGTAATCATTGCTGACGCATACGCGCCCGGGACGCAGATCGAACAGGTACATCTGGCAAACGGTACTTATTCGCTGGCGGAAATTCAGCAGATCATCGCCCATGCCCCGAATTACTTGGGACATGTATCTGTCCGCGATGTGGTGGAGGTGGGGTTGTTGCCGCAGGGCACCACCTCCTACAATTTGCAGCAAGCGCTCGATTCTATCAAGGGTCACGAAGCAGAGCTTATCGCTGCGGTGTCTGTACCGCCTGCGCCGGAACCTCCCCCCGCTCCCGGCCCACAGGGCGATGGGCATCCCGGTATGCACGCTGCTTTCTACCTCAGTACGTATACAGACGTCGCTGCCGCAGGGCTTGACCCCTGGTTTCACTATTCCCACTTCGGATGGCACGAAGGGCGTGACCCCAACGCGTTCTTCCATACATCTTGGTACTTAGCACAGAACCCAGATGTGGCGGCGGCCGGCGTTAACCCGCTTATTCACTACTTTACGCATGGCGCGCGTGAGGGCCGGGACCCCAGTGCGTATTTCGATTCGGATTGGTATCTGGCAACAAATCCCGACGTAGCACAGGCACAGCTCAACCCATTACACCACTACATGGCGCATGGAATTCGGGAAGGTCGCGCGCCTTCACCGGCGGTCACTGCCGAGGCTTCAGAGGTAGGCTCGTCAATTACGCTGACCGGCGTATCCGCCGCGATTGATGCGCCTACGTTGAACGAGCTTTCATAGCCTGTGTGCGCAAAGCGGGGTGACCAAGTGCTGTAGTTACGCATGGATATCGTGATATAATTTCCTGTTTCTTTGCTCGACTTGGTGAAGGTTGCCAGGCGGGCTGAGTCCGAGGGGGCGGTATTTATCGCAAAGCCGCCCTTGGAATCATCCACAAGGAGTTAACACTTATGCGCCACTACGAAGTAGTGTTTATCGTGCATCCTGATCAAAGCGAACAGGTGCCCGCCATGATCGAGCGCTATTCCGCGCAGATTACCGGCGGCGAAGGCGTCATCCATCGTGTCGAAGACTGGGGTCGCCGTCAGCTTGCCTACCCGATCCAGAAGCTGGTCAAGGCCCATTACGTGTGCATGAACATTGAGTGCAGCCAGGCTGTTCTGGATGAGCTCGAGCACGCATTCCGCTACAACGACGCCATTCTGCGCCACCTGACCCTCAAGACCAAGAAGGCTCCTAGCGGTCCTTCCGTCATGATGAAGTCTGTGGAACGCGAAGAAGCACGCAAGGCCAGCACCGAGGCCACGCCGGCTCAGTCGTAATCAGCTGCTGCACGTGCTGCCTGGCGTGAACCGAGTACTCCTGACTGCTGCAGTTGTAGAGCTTCAGCCACTCAGGTACACGCCCGCCGGCGTAGCCGCTCTGGAGCTCTTGCTTGAGCACGAGTCTGAGGTCCAGGAGGCAGGGCAAGCCCGTCTGGCCAGATTCCAGGCAAAGGCCATCGCCCTCGGGGATATCGCCCATTTGTTAGCTGACACTCCCTTGGGAGCACAGCTTAAATTGGAAGGCTTTATCGCTGCGGCGCGCAAAGGATCCAGCAGGTTAGTCCTGCATATCCAGAAGGCAGAACGCTTGTTTCCCGGCAGTGGCAGCGCCGTTGTGTAGCAACCCCATACTTGACGCTCGGGCCGACACGCTCGATGCACGTAAAAACATACCGGGCTGAGCCCGGACATTAAAGAGGCACATATCATGGCTCAATTCAAACGAGGCAGGGACAGAAAGCGCCGTTTCTCCCAACAAAATCCGCTTTTCAAGCGCCGCAAGTTCTGCCGTTTCACGGCTGCCGGTGTTGAAGAGATCGATTACAAAGATCTCGACACCCTGCGTGATTTCATTCAAGAAAATGGCAAGATCATCCCGGCTCGCCTGACCGGTACCAAGGCCCACTACCAGCGTCAGCTTGATACCGCTATCAAGCGCGCACGCTTCTTGGCCTTGTTGCCTTACACCGACAACCACAACTGATCCGGGGCATACAGTCATGCAAGTCATTCTGCTTGAAAAAGTCGCCAATCTGGGCAACCTTGGCGATGTCGTGCGCGTACGCAACGGTTTTGCCCGTAACTATCTGATTCCTCAGAAGATGGCGCGTCGTGCCACCGAAGCCGCTATCAAAGAGTTCGAGCAACGCCGCGCTGAACTTGAAAAAGTTCAGGCCGAGAAGTTGGCTGCTGCGCAGGCCGTGGGTGCTAAGCTTGCCGATTACACCCTGACCCTGGTCGAAAAGGCTGGTGTGGACGGCCGTCTGTTCGGTTCCGTCACCACGATGGACATCGCAGCGGGCCTGGCTAAAGATGGCTTCGACACCATCGTTAAGTCCCAGGTACGTCTGCCGGACGGCACCCTGAAGGCAGTCGGTGAATATCCTGTCACCGTCGTGCTGCACCCCGATGTCACCGTTGAAATCAACGTAGTCATTCAGGGCGAAATGGTCTGATTCCAGACTCTGGCGTGGTACATTCTGTGTTGCACAGTGTGCCGCCAGGCCTTTCTTAGGCACCCAGGAAAGCCGGCCTTTGCCGGCTTTCTTCATTACCGACGGCCGCCCGCGACAGGGCGTTCTTCAGGAGTTGTCGTTGGATAACGCCATCATGCAAAGTGACCCGCAGCTGGATTATCTGCGGGTGCCTCCTCATTCGATCGAAGCCGAGCAGTCCGTGCTGGGCGGTCTCCTGCTGGACAACGCTGCATTCGATCGGGTCAGTGACCTGCTCGTTGAAGACGACTTCTACCGCTACGACCACCGCCTGATCTGGACCCACATCTCCAGACTTATCAACCTCTCACGTCCCGCAGACGTGGTGACGGTACATGAATCCTTGGCCAACAGCGGCAAGGCGGAAGAAGTGGGTGGCCTGGCGTATCTGAACGCGCTGGCGCACAATACGCCCTCGGCGGCCAATATTCGGCGGTACGCAGAGATCGTGCGTGAACGATCCATGCTACGCAAGCTGGTCACCATTGCCGACGAAATCTCCGCTGCGGCTTTTAATCCGCAAGGTAAGGAGGCGCGTCAACTTCTGGACGAAGCTGAATCCAAGGTCTTCCAGATCGCGCAAGAAGGGGCAAAAGGCAGTAAAGGCTTTCAGGAAATCCAGCCTTTGCTGGCGCAGGTGGTGGAGCGTATTGATGAGCTCTATCATCGCGAGGGCGACTCCGACGTCACTGGTGTGCCCACGGGCTTCTCAGACCTGGATCGCATGACATCGGGTCTGCAGCCTGGCGACTTGGTCATTGTGGCGGGGCGCCCTTCAATGGGGAAAACTTCGTTCTCCATGAACATCGGTGAGCACGTGGCGATAGAGCAAGGCTTGCCCGTGGCGGTGTTCTCCATGGAAATGGGGGCGGTGCAGCTGGCGCAGCGTATCATCGGTTCAGTCGGTTTACTGGATCAACACCGTATGCGTACCGGCAAGTTAACGGCCGAAGATTGGCCGCGCCTGACCCATGCCGTACAACGCGTGCAAGAGGCTCAACTCTACATCGACGAAACGCCCGCTTTGTCTCCCAACGAAGTACGGGCACGGGCGCGCCGCCTAGCGCGGCAGTGCGGCCAGCTTGGGCTGATTATCATCGACTACCTGCAGCTGATGTCGGGTAGTGGGGGCGGCGAAAACCGTGCCACCGAAATTTCGGAGATCAGCCGCTCACTGAAAGCGTTGGCGAAGGAGCTGGACTGCCCGCTGATTGCGTTGTCTCAGCTCAACCGCAGTCTTGAACAGCGGCCCAATAAGCGGCCCGTCATGAGCGACCTGCGCGAATCCGGCGCCATCGAACAAGACGCCGACGTCATCTTGTTTATCTACCGCGATGAGGTCTACAACCCGGATTCACCGGATAAGGGTACCGCAGAGATCATCATTGGTAAGCAGCGTAACGGGCCCATCGGCACCGTTCGGCTCACCTTCCAGGGTTCCAGCACCCGCTTCCTGAACTTCACGTCCACAATGAGTTAAACCTGTGCGGGGCTTCTTGCGCTAGCGCGCTGTCATAGCCAGCGCCGTTTCATAGGCGGTGCGTAAAGATGCTGGGTCGGCCACGCCCCGGCCGGCAATCTCGTAGGCCGTACCGTGGTCTACGCTGGTACGGATGAAAGGCAGGCCCACAGTGACGTTGACCCCTTGCTCCACCCCCAGATATTTGACGGGAATGAGCCCTTGGTCGTGGTATTGCGCAACGACAATATCGAATTCGCCCATGCGGGCGCGCATGAAGACGGTGTCTCCGGGTAAAGGCCCACTGACATCCAGCCCTTCCGCGCGGGCCGCTTCGATGGCTGGGGAGATAATTTCGATCTCCTCGCGGCCGAATCGGCCGTCTTCACCGGCATGAGGGTTGAGGCCGGCTACTGCAATGCGGGGACGTTGCAGACCCGCTTGCCGGCAAGCGATATCGGCCAGCCGTATGGTGTCGAGTTCGGCTTCGAAAGTGATAAGCCTGGGTACGTCAGCGAGCGGAACATGGATGGTGACCAGCAGCACGCGTAATTCGGGGTTTGCCAACATCATGGCGTAGCGGCTGGTGCCGCTGCGTTCCGCAAGAATCTCGGTATGTCCGGGGTGATCCACGCCCCCCATCTGCATGGCTTTCTTATTTAGTGGAGCGGTCACAATCGCGCGGATGCGCTGCGCCATGGCGTCGTCGATTGCGTGGCAAAGGTATTCGTAGGCCCCTCGCCCCGCCTCGGCGTTAGGCTGCCCCATCGGCAGCGATTCGGGCAAGGCTTGCCAGCGGTTCAGTACTGGAATGATGCTTGGGTCCGATGGGCAGGCTTCAGGCTCACTAATAATCTGTACGCGCAGTTGATGACCCAGCTCGAGCGCAGCCACTGCGTTCTGCATGGCGCCGACATCGCCATAGACAATGGCCGGTTCCGGCAGGCCGGTGGCAAAAGTTTTGACGATGATTTCGGGGCCGATACCGGCAGCGTCACCCATTGTGAAGCCGATGGGCAGAGTGCTTCGAGTTCGCGCCATACGTGTCTCCTTGGCTATGGCGAGCGGGCTAGAGCGCCTCGCTGGCGTAATCGGCCAACCGAGACCGTTCGCCTCGTTGCAAGGTGATGTGGCCTGCGTGCGGCCAGCCCTTGAAACGATCCACCACATAGGTGAGCCCTGAGCTGCCTTCCGTCAGATAGGGGGTATCAATCTGCGCGATATTGCCCAGACACACAATCTTGGTGCCCGGCCCGGCACGGGTAACCAGCGTCTTCATTTGCTTGGGCGTCAGGTTCTGCGCTTCGTCGATGATCAGATACTTATTCAGGAAGGTACGCCCGCGCATGAAGTTCAGTGACTTCACCTTGATGCGGGAACGTATCAACTCCAGCGTGGATTGCTTGTTCCAGTCGGGGGCGCCGGTGTCACTGGCAAGGTCGTGGCGGCCGGCCCCCAGGTGCAGCACTTCAAGATTGTCTTCCAGAGCGCCCATCCAGGGCAGCATTTTCTCTTCTTCGGTGCCGGGCAGGAACCCAATGTCGTCGCCGACGGGCACGGTGGCGCGGGTGATGATGATTTCGTTATAGCGGTTGGTTTCGAGGGTCTGAGCCAAGCCGGCGGCGAGTGCCAGCAGCGTCTTGCCGGTGCCTGCTTGACCCAGCAGCGATACGAAGTCGCACTCCGGGTTCATCAGCAGGTTGAGGGCAAAGTTTTGCTCGCGGTTTCGGGCGGTGATGCCCCATACACTGTTGCGCCCGTGGCTGTGGTCGCGCAGGGTGGCCAGTACGGCTGTCTTGCCGCTGACTTCGCGTACCTGTGCCTCAAGAGGCAATTCCCCTTCCAGATAGACGAATTGATTAACGAGGAATTCACTGCAAAGAGGCCCCTTAATACGGTAAAAAGTGGTGCCGCCTTGTTGCCATGATTCCACGTCCTTGCCGTGCTTGAGCCAGAAGTTTTCCGGCAGAGGCATGACGCCGTCATACAGCAGATCGGAGTCATCGATCACCCGATCGTTGAGGTAATCTTCCGCTTGCATACCCAGCGCTCGGGCCTTCAGGCGGATATTGATGTCCTTGGACACCAAAACGACCGTGCGTGTCGGGTAGTGTTCTTTCAGGGCATGCACGACCCCCAATATGATGTGGTCGGCCTTGCCCATGGGCAATTCGACAGGCAGGGTGAGTTCCAGCGCGGTGGTCTGCAGAAGCAGCTGGCCCAGCGCTTCCTGGTTACCTAGGGCATCTAGATTCACGCCTTTTTCCAGGTCGGTGGCCTCGTTGACCAGTGCATCCAGGAAGCGGCTCACCTGACGTGCGTTGCGAGCGACCTCCGACATGCCTTTCTTGTGATGATCAAGCTCTTCAAGCACGATCATTGGAAGGTATATGTCGTGTTCTTCGAACTTAAAGAGCGAGTTCGAGTCATGCAGCAGCACGTTCGTGTCGAGCACGAACAGTTTGCGCTGCGCAGCAGGCAGGCGGCTGCGGCGAGGTTTGGCCGGGCGGCTCGCCGGCTCATCTTGCGACGCTGGTGCGGGTGCATGCGATGTCTCCGGGGAGCCTTCCGGTTCCGTCGCGGCGCCGGCAGCCGTCTTGGCGGCCGTTTTCGCTGTCGTTTTCACCGCTTTCTTTGCAGCCTTCTTGGCGGCTTTCTTAGCCGCTTTTACTGCGGTTTTAGCTGCCTTCTTTGTAGCGGTCTTAGTGTTGACCGCTGCAGTGGTGACTGCTTCAGCCGCCGCAGGCTCGGGGGTTTCAAGAATTGCGACATCTGATTCGACAAGATCTTCTTTGCTTATCCGGTCGCCCATGCGGGTGGGCATTTTCGGTAAAGGCATGGCCTAGGGCTCCAGTGTGTAGGCAGTAGGAAGGCTCAGCTCTCGCGCACCGCTTGGAGCACGGCTTCGACGTGTCCAGGTACGCGCAACCCGCGCCATTCTTTCTGCAGCACGCCGTCTGCGTCAATAAGGAAAGTGCTGCGCTCGATACCGCGAACTTGTTTGCCGTACATATTCTTCATTTTGATGACGCCAAAAAGCTGGCACAAGGTTTCGTCCGGGTCTGAGATCAGAGCGAACGGCAGGGCATGCTTGGCGATGAAATTCTCGTGGGATTTGAGCGAATCGCGTGATACGCCGATGACGCGTGCCCCGGCGGCGAGAAACTCAGCGTGCTGATCGCGAAAACCCTGAGCCTGAGTGGTGCAGCCCGGTGTGTTGTCCTTGGGGTAGAAATACAGTACGGTCTTTTGGCCCTTGAGTGAATCCAGCGATATCTCGCCCTGGGTGGAAGCTGCACTAAAAGGCGGGATGGGCTGTCCGACTGCTATCTGCATTATCTCGTGTCCTCTTCGTTTGTTTCCTGTGGCGGAATCAAGGCGACAACAACGCGCCTGCCTTCCGACATTAATATGTTGTAGGTGCGTGCCGCGGCTTGCGTGGACATGGCCTCTACGCCTATCCCCAATCTAAGCAGCGGCGCAGTGAGTGATTGGGGCAGCATGCTGTGATGGCTGCCGGTACCAATCAATACGACCTCGACCTCCGACGCCGTGGTGGGAGGGGCGTCGTCAAGAAATGCAAGTGGATCACTGCGGGTTTCTTCTACGCCCGCAATTTCGCGCAAGGCGGCAAGAGTGAGTTCGGCGGCCCGCGTGATCTGCCATTCCAGTATGGGGCCTTCAGGCCCGAAGCGCACGGGGTGCCGGTAGGCTTCGCCGTTGATTTCCACGTAGCCCGTGCCGTATGCGGTGACGGTATTGAGTCCTGGGTTGGATTCTTTCTGTAGTAACAAGAGCAACTCCCAATGGAAAGCACTGGCTTTAAGGGCTTTCCCAGCTAATCGATCATAGCGCATGCAAGCAGACGCCGCGCTGCGGACACGGCCCTGTATCGTTTAAACTTGGCCCATTTGCCGTAAGCCCGGTCTTTACGCTAGATTAACGGATTTGCTGCAACGCAACCTGCGTCGCAAGTCCCGCCCTTTCCAATTGTTTCCATTGCCCGTTTTCCAATAAGGATCATCATGAGTACGTTTCCGCGTATTGAGCGCCTGCCTCCATATGTTTTCAATATAACGGGCGAACTCAAGATGGCGGCGCGTCGGCGCGGCGAAGACATCATCGACATGTCCATGGGCAACCCTGACGGCCCCACACCTCGCCATATCGTCGACAAACTTATAGAAGCGGCCAGCCGCCCCGATACGCATGGCTATTCCGTGTCCAAGGGTATTCCGCGGCTGCGCAAGGCGATATCGTCCTGGTACGAGCGCCGCTATGACGTGCAGATTGACCCGGATTCCGAAGCCATTGTCACCATCGGGTCGAAAGAAGGTCTGGCTCATCTGATGCTGGCTACGCTCGATCGCGGGGATACGGTGCTGGTTCCGAACCCGAGCTATCCCATTCATATTTATGGGGCGGTTATCGCCGGGGCCAACATCCGTTCCGTACCCATTGTGCCCGGGTTGGATTTCTTCGAGGAAATCGAACGGGCGGTGCGCGAGACTATACCCCGTCCCAAGATGATGATTCTGGGCTTTCCCAGCAATCCGACGGCCCAATGTGTCGATCTGTCGTTCTTTGAGCGAATCGTCGCGTTGGCACGCGAGCACAACATCCTGGTGGTGCACGATCTGGCTTATGCCGACATAACGTTCGACGGGTATGTGGCTCCGTCCATCATGCAAGTCGAAGGCGCGCGCGAGGTCGCCGTGGAATTCTTCACCATGAGTAAGAGCTACAACATGGCCGGCTGGCGGGTTGGGTTCATGGTGGGTAACCAGCAGCTGGTGAACGCGCTTGCGCGTATCAAGAGCTACCACGACTATGGCACTTTCACGCCGATCCAGGTCGCGTCCATCGCCGCTCTGGAGGGGCCGCAGGAATGCGTGGCGGAAGTCGTCGCCCAATATCGGAGCCGCCGCGATGTGTTGGCCAAGGGCCTCCATGAGGCCGGCTGGCCCGTCGACATCCCCAAGGCGTCTATGTATATCTGGGCTCGTATTCCGGAGCCTTATCGCGCCATTGGGTCGTTGGAATTTTCCAAGCGCCTGCTTGCGGATGCCAAGGTGGCGGTTTCGCCGGGTGTGGGCTTCGGCGAGTACGGTGACGAATACGTGCGCTTTGCGCTTATTGAGAATGAGCAGCGCACGCGTCAAGCCGTGCGAGGCATCAAGGATATGTTCCGCAAGGACGGTATAGGTAAATGACCACAGAGACAAGGACAATCGGTAAAAAGAATCGTAAGGCGGCAGCCCCTATCAGGGTCGGCCTGCTAGGCCTGGGCGTCGTAGGGGGCGGTACTTGGAAGGTGCTGCAAAGCAATGCCGAAGAGATCGCCCGGCGTGCCGGGCGGCGCATAGAGGTCACGGCTGTAGCGGTGCGCAATGTCGAGAAGGCAGCGAAGCTGCTGGGCGACAGCCTGATAAAAATTACCACTGACGGCCTGGAGATCGCGCGCGATCCTGATATCGATATCGTGGTTGAGCTCATCGGCGGGGAAACCATCGCCCGCGAATGGGTAATGGAAGCCATCAAGCAGGGCAAGCATGTAGTCACGGCCAACAAAGCGCTGCTCGCTTTGCATGGCAATGAAATATTCGATGCGGCCGATCAGCATGGTGTGATGGTGGCCTTTGAGGCGGCGGTAGCCGGCGGCATTCCTATCATTAAGGCAATGCGCGAAGGCCTCACCGCCAACCGTATCGATTGGATTGCCGGGATTATCAACGGTACGACCAACTACATTCTTTCCGAAATGCAGTCGCGCGGCCTGCCGTTCAACAGTGTGCTGGCGGAGGCGCAACGACTGGGGTATGCAGAGGCCGACCCTACCTTCGATATCGAAGGGGTCGATGCCGCGCACAAGCTTACTTTGCTGGCTTCGCTCGCCTTCGGCATCCCCGTTCAGTTTGATAAAGCATGCATAGAAGGCATCTCGAAGCTGGAGGCTGAAGATATCCAACACGCGGCCAGGCTGGGTTACCGCATCAAGCTGCTTGGCATTACGCGCCGTCGCGACGACGGTATCGAGCTGCGCGTGCACCCTACACTGATACGCATGAACAGCCCGCTGGCGTCGGTCGACGGTGCCATGAATGCAGTATTGGTGCATGGTGACATTGTTGGGCCTACGCTTTACTACGGGCAGGGCGCCGGTGAGATGCCTACCGCGTCCGCCGTGGTGGCCGACCTGGTCGACGTTGCACGGCTGCAGTCCGCCGACCCGGAGCACCGTGTGCCGTACCTGGCCTTCCAGCCAGATGCCGTAAAGGACATCCCCATCCTGGCGGCAGACGACATTGAGTCTTCCTACTACCTGCGTTTGCGGGTGGCAGACCGTCCGGGTGTACTGGCCGATATCTCCCGCATTCTCGCAGAAGCGGGAATTTCTATCGGCTCGATGATCCAGGAACCCTACCAGGCTGACGAAGCCACCATCATCTTCCTGCTGCACCGCGCACGTGAGGGTTCCGTTCGGCAAGCCATCGAGAAGATTCAAAAACTGTCCTTCGTGCGTTCGGAAGTGACCCGCCTGCGCGTTGAGGAACTGATATGAAATATATATCCACCCGCGGCGGCATGGCGCCCCAGCCGTTTTCCGACATCCTGCTTGAAGGTCTCGCTCCAGATGGCGGTCTAGCGGTTCCGGAAACTATCCCCCAGGTGTCGGACGACACGCTCGAGCAGTGGCGCGGGCTGAGTTACGCTGAGCTGGCCGGCGAAATTCTCGGCCTGTTCATTGATGATATTCCACAGGAAGACCTGCGCAGCCTGGTGGCGGCCGCCTACAACTCCGATGTCTTTCCCGGGCCGCGGATGGTGCCCGTCAAGCCTCTGAAAGGCGGGATGAGCCTGCTCGGTCTATCAGAGGGGCCGACGCTCGCCTTCAAAGACATGGCCATGCAATTTCTGGGTCAGGTCTTCGAGTATGTGCTGGAACACCGGGGAGCTACTCTGAATATCTTGGGTGCCACGTCCGGCGACACGGGGTCGGCGGCCGAATACGCCATGCGTGGCAAGCGTAGTGTCACCGTATTCATGTTGTCCCCGCAAGGCAGAATGAGCGATTTCCAGCGGGCGCAGATGTATTCGCTGCAAGATGCCAATATCCACAATATCGCGGTGGAGGGCGTGTTCGACGACTGTCAGGACATCGTGAAGACGCTGGCGGGCGACCTCGAGTTCAAAGAGGCGTATCGCTTGGGTGCGGTCAACTCCATCAACTGGGCGCGCATCGCCGCGCAGGTAGTCTATTACTTCTGGGGCTGGCTGCGAGCCACGGACCAGGGCGGTGCCCGCGAAGTCTCGTTCTGTGTGCCATCCGGCAATTTCGGCAATATTCTTGCCGGCCATATTGCCCGTGAAATGGGTCTGCCGATTCGTCGCCTGGTACTCGCGACCAACGAGAACAACGTACTGGAAGAGTTTTTCCGTACAGGTGTGTATCGGCCGCGCAGCTCGGCACAGACGCATGCGACTTCCAGTCCTTCTATGGATATCTCCAAGGCGTCCAATTTCGAGCGTTTCATCTTCGACCTCCTCGGTCGTGAGCCCGAACAGGTACGCGAGCTATGGAAACAACTCGAAGAGAATGGGCAGTTCGATCTCAGCGACTTGAAGCCGCAGTTCGAAGCGCGCTACGGGTTTGTCGCCGGCACCAGTTCGCATGCCGATCGGCTGGCAACCATCCGCCGGGTGTATGAAGAGACCGGTGTACTCATCGATCCTCACACCGCCGACGGTGTAAAAGTGGCTGCCGACTTCGTCGAAGAGGGCGTGCCCATGCTGGTGCTCGAGACCGCCTTACCCGCAAAATTTGCGGAAACCATCCGTGAGGCGGTTGGTATAGAGCCGCCGGTGCCTGCACATCTGGCAGGGCTGGCGTCGCTGCCGCAGCGGGTGGTGAACATGGCATGTGACGTTGAGCAAGTGCGCGAATATATACGCGAACACGCACCACTTAGAAATTCGGAAGCCCCCTGACTCACAGGGCTCAGGAGTTACGCCCTGGGCTCCTTCAAGGCCGCGTCGACCGCCCGGGCGGCATTGCGGCCACTGCGTACCGCACCCTCCAATACCGCAGGGTAGCCGGTGTCTGTCCAGTCACCTGCCACCCACACCCCCGGCCAGGGTGTGCGATTACCGGGCCGCTTTAAGCCCGGTATGGCCAGAAATGTGGCGCGCTTCTCAACAATCAGTGCATGCCGGCGGATGGCCGG
>JAJUGV010000084.1 GCA_029265795.1 Alcaligenaceae bacterium | reverse complement strand
GAATTTTGATGCAATAGCACCAACTTCCCATCGCGGAGTTGAAAAGAGCAGCAGCACAGGTCGTTGTAGTCGCTGCTCTACAAGTTACTCAAATCTACGGAGATTTCTTACATGAAAAAGACTCTGCTCGCTGCTGCTCTTGCGCTCGGCTTCGCCGGCGTTGCTCAAGCAGAAACGTCCGTGACCCTCTACGGCGTGGTCGACGGTGGTGTCGGCTACACCCGCTTCAAGCATGACAGCGGTGTTAAGGCTACTAAGACCGGTCTGCAAGATGGTGTTCAGCAAGGCAACCGCTGGGGTCTGCGTGGTTCTGAAGACCTGGGCAACGGCCTGCGCGCCATCTTCCAACTGGAAAGCGGTTACTCCCTGGCTGACGGTACGTCCGCACAAGGCGGCCGTCTGTTCGGTCGTGAGGCTTCCCTGGGCCTGCAAAGCGACAACTGGGGTACTCTGAAGTTCGGTCGCCAGACCAACTTCGCTTCCCAGTGGCTGGGCGGCGTAGCCAGCCCCTTCGGCGACGCTTTCAAAGAAGCCCACGTTGGTAGCTCCTTCACCTCCATGGCGACGGTCCGCTCCGACAACATGATCACCTACGCGACGCCGAACTTCTCCGGCTTCCGCTTCGGTGTGGGTTACTCCTTTAACACCAACGGTGCTCAAGAGTGGGACGTCAAGCGTCTTCCCACGGGCTGGACGAATCCTGATGACAGCAACCGCAAGCTGATCACCATGGCCCTGCTTTATGCTAACGGCCCCCTGGCTATCGGTGCCAGCTACGACCAGCTCGACCAAGAAAGCTGGGATAGCAAGGTTAAGGCCTGGAACCTGGCTGGTAGCTACGATTTCGAAATCGTGAAACTGCACCTCGGCTTCGGTCAAGAGCGCAAGGGTACGTTTGCCGGCCGTAGCTTCGATACCGGCGTTACCATCCCGGGAACCACTGACTCGTTGGTGTTGGGTCATGGTTCCGGTTACATCCACGACAGCTACAAGGCTAACAACTACAGTGTTGGTCTGAGCGCACCTCTGGGCGCCGGCAACCTGATGGTCGGCTGGCAGTCTTCCCGTCTCTCCTCCGGTGCATTCAAGGATGCCGCCGAAGAGAACAGCCAGAACCTGTACAGCATCGGCTACACCTACCCGTTCTCCAAGCGTACCAACCTGTACGCTGTGGGTACGTACGGCGACGGCTACGGCTTCACCGACACCGACGTGACTCAAGTCATCGTTGGTCTGCGTCACCGCTTCTAATCGGCGCGCATAGCCTAGCTATGCTCACCGATACGGCCGTGTATTCCGCGGCCGTACAGAAGGTACGTCAAACAAAGAGCTACCCCTCGGGTAGCTCTTTGTTTTTTTGTTTGTCTTTCTACTTTGTTGCGCATTTGCAGCGTCTTTAAAGCGGATTTGAACGTCAGTCAGCAGGCATTCGTGACGTAATCGCGGCAAGGCGGATGTTGCACTGCCATAAACAGCCACTTTTCTGATTTGGCGCAGGCCCAGGGCGAGAATGCCTCCATTCAAAATGCTACAATCCAGGGGTTTAACTTTGAGACCGGATTCGTAGCATGGGCATGCAGGAATACTTTCCAGTTCTTCTTTTCATCATCGTCGGTACCGTTATCGGCATTGCGCTTTTGATGGCAGGGCGCTTGCTTGGTCCTAACCGGCCATACGATGAGAAACTGTCACCTTACGAATGCGGCTTCGAGGCATTCGGCGACACACGCATGAAGTTCGATGTGCGCTACTACCTCATCGCGATCCTGTTCATTATGTTCGATCTGGAAATCGCCTTTCTGTTCCCGTGGGCGCTTGCCAACGGCACGGTCGGCTTGGTGGGTTTCTGGACGGTAATGGTCTTCCTGTGCATTCTCACCGTGGGTTTCATCTACGAGTGGAAGAAAGGCGCACTCGACTGGGAATAATCCCATACGCTCTAATGGGCGGCCTGAATGGCTGCTCACCGGTATCGCGGCACTGAATAGGCAGAATTATGGCTATCGACGGCATTATGAAAGAAGGGTTCATCACGACCAGTGCAGACAAGTTTCTGAACTGGGCGAAAACAGGCTCGTTATGGCCCATGACATTTGGGTTGGCCTGTTGCGCAGTCGAGATGATGCAGGCCGGCGCTGCGCGCTACGACCTGGACCAGTTCGGTATTATCTTCCGGCCCAGCCCGCGCCAGTCCGACGTGATGATCGTCGCCGGCACGCTGTGCAACAAGATGGCACCGGCCCTGCGTAAGGTATACGACCAAATGGCCGAGCCACGCTGGGTGGTATCCATGGGCTCCTGTGCGAACGGTGGCGGCTACTACCACTACTCCTACTCCGTGGTGCGCGGCTGCGATCGTATCGTTCCGGTCGATATCTATGTACCGGGTTGCCCTCCCACGGCCGAGGCCCTGATCTACGGTCTGCTCCAGTTGCAGAACAAGATCCGCCTCACCAACACCATTGCGCGCTGAGCCTTACTCGGCAGCCACAACGTTGAATCGCTTGTAATATGACTCGGCTCGAAACGCTAGAAAACAACCTTCGGGCAGCTTTCGGTGAATCCGTCACGCTGCAGCAGGCGCTGGGTGAGCTCACGCTCATCGTTCCCGCCAAGGATTGGCTCGACACCTGTAAGGCGTTGCGCGATACCCCCGATCTCGGCTTCGAGATCCCCATAGACCTGTGCGGCATCGACTACTCCGCCTGGGGCGCGCCTACGCTGCCCGTAGAAGACAACCCCCACCCCCATCGCTACGCTGTAGTGTTGCACCTGTTGTCGGTGCAGAACAATTGGCGTCTGCGCGTGCGATGCTATGTTGAAGACGAAGAATTCCCTGTGCTGCCCACGCTGGTGGGTATCTGGCCGGGGCTTAACTGGTTTGAGCGCGAAGCGTTCGACCTGTTCGGCATTGTCTTCGAAGGCCATCCCGACTTGCGGCGCATCCTCACCGACTACGGCTTCATCGGTCATCCCTTCCGCAAGGATTTCCCGATTTCCGGACACGTCGAAATGCGCTACGACACCGAGCAGAAGCGGGTGGTTTACCAGCCCGTTTCCATCGAGCCGCGCGAAATCACTCCGCGCGTTGTGCGTGAAGAAGGTTACGGAATAGGGCGCTGAGAATGGCTGAAATCAAGAACTACACTCTGAACTTTGGTCCACAGCACCCGGCCGCTCACGGCGTGTTGCGCCTGGTGCTGGAAATGGATGGCGAAGTCATCCAGCGGGCGGACCCGCACATCGGTCTGCTGCATCGCGCCACTGAAAAGCTGGCAGAACACCGCACCTATCTCCAGGCGCTGCCCTACATGGATCGTCTCGATTACGTATCCATGATGTGTAACGAGCACGCCTATGTGATGGCGGTGGAAAACCTGCTGCAGCTCGAGGTGCCGTTGCGGGCGCAGTACATCCGCGTGATTTTCGATGAGATCACCCGCATCCTGAATCACCTGATGTCGCTCGGCTCACACGCGCTCGACGTCGGTGCGATGGCGGTCTTCCTCTACGCGTTCCGCGAACGTGAAGACCTCATGGACATGTACGAGGCGGTTTCGGGCGCACGGATGCACGCGGCCTACTATCGTCCCGGCGGGGTGTACCGCGACCTGCCGGACACCATGCCCAAGTACGAGGGCAACAAGTACCGTTCCGAAAAAGAACTGCGGGCTATGAACGAGGCTCGTTCCGGCTCGCTGCTCGATTTCATCGAAGATTTCACTAATCGCTTCCCTACCTGTGTCGACGAGTACGAAACCCTGCTAACCGATAACCGCATCTGGAAGCAACGTCTGGTGGATGTCGGCGTGGTGTCTCCCGAAGACGCCAAGGCGCTGGGCTTCACCGGCCCGATGCTGCGCGGTTCCGGCATAGAATGGGACCTTCGCAAGAATCAGCCCTACGAGGTTTACGATCGCGTGGAGTTCGATGTGCCGGTCGGCACCAATGGCGACTGCTATGACCGCTATCTGTGCCGTGTGGCAGAAATGCGCGAAAGCAATCGCATCATTCGTCAATGTGTCGAGTGGCTGCGCAACAACCCCGGTCCCGTCATCGTGGACAACTATAAAGTAGCGCCACCGCCCAGGGAACGCATGAAGCTGGGCATGGAAGACCTTATTCACCACTTCAAGCTGTTCACCGAAGGCATGCATGTGCCCGCCGGCGAGAGCTATGCAGCGGTGGAGCATCCCAAGGGCGAGTTCGGTATCTACATGGTGTCTGATGGCGGCAACAAGCCGTATCGCATGAAGATCCGGGCTCCCGGCTTCGCGCACCTGCAATCCCTGGACTTCATGTCACGCGGTCATATGCTGGCCGATGCCGTCACCATCATCGGCACCCAGGACATCGTGTTCGGCGAGATCGACCGCTAAGGCGCCGCCAAGGTATATACCGGATTTCAAACTATGCTGCTTTCCGCACAGGCTTATCAAAGAATCGATCGGGAACTCGAAAAGTTTCCCGCAGACCAGAGGCGGTCCGCCATCATGGCGGCGCTGGCCATCGCCCAAGAAGAGAAGGGCTGGGTATCCACGGAAATCGTTGCCGATATCGCCGAATACATCGGCGTTCCTGCGATTGCCGTTCAGGAAGTGCTCACCTTCTACGACATGTATGACAGACACCCGGTAGGTCGCTTCAAGATCACGGTCTGCACGAACCTGCCCTGTGCCCTGCGTGATGGGGTGAAGGCCGGTGAATACCTCAAAGAAAAACTTGGCATCGACTACGGCGAAACGACGCCCGACGGCCTGTTCACCCTTAAAGAGGGCGAGTGCATGGGCTCTTGTGGTGATTCGCCCGTCATGCTGCTGAACAACCACCATATGTGTGTGCGCATGGAGCAGGCCAAGATTGACGAAATGATTGAAGAACTGAAGAAGCAGGGGGAATCGGCATGAGTGCGCCGCAGTTTTTGCAGCGATACGCCCAGGGGCTGGACCCTGATCCAGGCGGCGATCTCTCCACCAGCATGATCTTTCACGGCCGCCATATCGAGCCGCAGATTCTCGACGGTCTGGACGGCAGCAACTGGGGCCTGGAAGACTACGTCAAACGTGGCGGCTACGAGGCCCTGCGCAAGATCCTCACCACCGGCATGACGCCGGACGATGTCATTGCCGAACTCAAAACTTCGGCATTGCGCGGCCGCGGCGGCGCCGGCTTCCCCACCGGCCTCAAATGGAGCTTCATGCCGCGCACATTGCCTGGGCAGAAGTACCTCGTGTGCAACTCCGACGAGGGCGAACCGGGTACGTTTAAAGACCGCGATATCCTGCGCTTCAATCCACATATCGTGATTGAAGGCATGGCCATCGCCGCCTACGCCATGGGTATCACCCAGGGCTATAACTACATTCACGGCGAAGTCTTCGAGATCTACAAGCGCTTCGAAGAGGCGCTGGAACAAGCGCGTGCCGCCGGCTTTCTTGGCGACAACATTCTGGGTTCCGGCTTCAGCTTCCAACTGCACGCCTTCCACGGTTACGGCGCCTACATTTGTGGCGAAGAAACCGCTTTGTTGGAATCCCTCGAAGGCAAGAAGGGTCAGCCGCGTTTCAAGCCGCCGTTCCCGGCCAGCTTCGGCCTTTACGGCAAGCCCACCACCATCAACAACACCGAGACCTTTGCTGCGGTGCCCTGGATCATCCGTAACGGTGGCCAGGCTTATCTGGACATCGGTGTGCCTAATGCGGGCGGCACTAAGATCTTCTCGGTTTCGGGCGATGTGGAACTGCCCGGCAACTACGAAGTGCCGCTTGGTACGCCCTTCAGCAAGCTGCTGGAATTGGCGGGCGGCATGCGCGGTGGCCGTAAGCTGAAAGCGGTGATCCCCGGTGGTTCATCGGCACCAGTGCTGCCGGCCGACATCATGATGGAAACCAATCTGGATTACGACTCCATCGCCAAGGCAGGCTCCATGCTGGGTTCCGGGGCCGTTATCGTCATGGACGAGACCCGCTGCATGGTCAAGTCGCTGATGCGCCTGTCGTACTTCTACTTCGAAGAAAGCTGCGGACAGTGCACGCCCTGCCGCGAGGGCACAGGCTGGCTGTATCGCATGGTTCACCGTATCGAAAACGGTCGTGGTCGCCCGGAAGACCTCGAGGTGCTCGATTCGGTGGCGCAGAACATCATGGGCCGCACGATTTGTGCGCTGGGTGACGCTGCCGCCATGCCGGTACGAAGCTTCGTTAAGCATTTCCGCGACGAGTTCGCACACCACATTGAGCACAAGCAATGTGTGGTGCCCAAATATCTGTAGGCAGGACACGTAATGGTTGAAGTCACCATCGACGGCATCAAGACGGAAGCGCCCGAAGGCAGCATGGTCATCCAGGCTGCGCACAAGCTTGGGGTTTACGTTCCGCACTTTTGCTATCACAAGAAACTTTCTGTGGCGGCCAACTGCCGCATGTGCCTGGTCGACGTCGAGAAGGCGCCCAAGCCACTGCCCGCCTGTGCCACGCCTGTTACCAATGGCATGGTCGTGCACACTCGCTCCGAAAAAGCGATTGCCGCGCAGAATTCGGTCATGGAGTTTCTGCTGATCAATCACCCGCTCGATTGCCCGGTATGTGACCAGGGCGGCGAGTGTCAGCTGCAAGATCTGGCCGTGGGCTACGGCAAGTCGGCTTCCCGCTACCAGGAAGTCAAGCGCGTGGTCGCCCCCAAGAGCATGGGCCCTCTGATTTCCACCGAAGGCATGCAACGCTGCATTCATTGCACCCGCTGTGTGCGCTTTGGCCAGGAAATCGGCGGCATCATGGAAATCGGTATGGTGAACCGGGGCGAGTTCTCCGAAATCACCACCTTCATCGGCAAGTCCGTCGAATCCGAGCTCTCGGGCAACGTGATCGATCTCTGCCCGGTTGGCGCACTGCTCTCTAAGCCTTACAAGATGAGCGCCCGTCCCTGGGAACTCGCACGCCGCCGTACTGTCAGCCCGCACGACAGCCTGGGTGCCAACCTCATCGCACAGGTTAAGCTCGACCGCGTCAAACGCGTTGTGCCCTTCGAAAATGAAGACGTCAACGAGTGCTGGATCAGCGACCGCGACCGCTTCTCTTACGACGGTCTCTATGTAGAAGACCGTCTGACTCACCCGATGATTCGTGGTGAAGACGGCGAATGGCGCGAGGCTTCTTGGAGCGATGCGCTGCAAGTGGTGGTGCAGACCATCAACATGATTCGTGAAGAATTCGGCGCCGAGCAAGTAGGTGCACTGGGCAGCCCCATTGCCACGACCGAAGAGCTTTCTCTGCTGGCACGCCTGACCCGCGCCCTGGGCAGTGAAAACGTCGACTTCCGTCTGCGTCAAACCGACGACAGTTTCGATGCCGCACTGAGCGGCGCCCCGTGGCTGGGCATGCCGGTGGCCGACCTCAACGAGGTCGATCGCGTGGTTGTGGTGGGTTCTTTCCTGCGCAAGGATCACCCCCTGATGGCACAACGCCTGCGCCAGGCCGCCAAACGCGGTACACAGGTGTTCTTTGTCGATTCGGCCGCCGACGACCCACTCTTCCCGGTCGCCGGCCGTATCACCGTGGCGCCTAGCGCAATCCCCAATGCATTGGCGGAAATCGCCGCAGGAGTGGCACAGGTTCGCGAACAGCAAGTTCCGGCCGCCTTTGAAAGTGTGCAGGTTTCTGATGCGGCTCGCGCCATCGCCGAAAGTCTTGCCAGTGGCGAACGTGTCGCCGTACTGCTGGGCAATATGGCGGTTGCTTCGCCGCAGGCCGGTCTGCTCGCCGCCAACGCGGCCGAACTGGCCCGCCTGGCCGGCGCACGCCTGGGTTTCCTCACCGAAGGGGGTAACACGGTCGGTGGTTACCTGGCAGGTGCAGTGCCTCGCGAGGGCGGTCGTACCGCCGCGCAGATGCTGTCCGAGCCTCTTAAGGCTTATCTTGTTCTGCATGCAGAACCGGCCATGGACGCCGCCAATGGGGCGCAGGCGCTGCAAACCCTGAAGGACAGCGGGTTTGCCGTCGCACTGACTTCATACAAATCCGCGGCTCAAGATTGGGCTGACGTGATGCTGCCGGTGTCACCCTTTACCGAAACTTCCGGCACCTTCGTCAACGCAGAAGGCCGCGCGCAAAGCTTTAAGGCTGCCACCGCACCTTTAGGTGATACCCGTCCAGCCTGGAAGGTGTTGAGGGTGTTGGGCAACTTCTTCGAGCTGCAAGGCTTCGACGAGGAAAGCTCCGAAACGGTTCGCGACGCCGTGATCGCCGGAGGCATTCAAGAGCGCCTCTCCAACGAGATCAAGGCAACGGCCGCGCTGTTTTCCCCGGCTGATGCTCAAGGTTTGGAGCGCGTCACCGACGTGCCTATCTACCGCACGGATCCCATCGTACGTCGTTCGCAGCCGTTGCAAGAAACCGCTGCGTCGGCTTCGCCACGTGCTCGCATGAGCGCGGCCACCCTGCAAAGTCTGGGAATCGAAGCCGGCGATGCCGTGCGTATCGCCTCGGCACAGGGCCAGATCTCCCTGCCGGCTGAACTTGACGACACCGTGGCTGCCGGCTGCGTACGCATTGCCGCAGCGTTTCCCGAAACGCTGGCGCTGGGCGCTGCACAGGGGCAATTGAACGTGGAGCGTGCGTAACATGGAATGGCTGAATCCCCTTCATGAATTTGGTGAGGGCCTGCTTGGTTCAACCGGCTGGTACGTGCTGTGGACACTGGTGAAGATCGTCATCATCGCCGTGCCTATCATTCTTTGTGTTGCTTACCTGACATACTGGGAACGCAAGATGATCGGCTTCATGCATGTGCGCAAAGGCCCGAACCGCGTGGGCTACCGCGGTCTGCTTCAGCCATTTGCTGACGTCTTCAAGCTGCTCACAAAAGAAGTCATCACCCCCAGCGAGGCTAACAAGGTGCTCTACAGGCTGGGGCCCGTCGTCACGCTCATGCCTGCTCTGGCTGCGTGGGCTGTGATTCCTTTCGGGCCCGAAGTCGTGCTGGCTGATGTCAACGCCGGTTTGCTGTTCATCATGGCCATTACCTCGGTGGGTGTCTACGGCATCATCATCGCAGGCTGGGCCTCGAACTCCCGCTATGCTTTCCTGGGCGCACTGCGCGCAGCGGCACAGATGCTGTCTTACGAACTGGCCATCGGCTTCGTTCTGGTCGCTGTTCTACTGGTGTCCGGTACCCTTAATCTGTCCGGCATCGTCGAAGGGCAGGGGCAGGGGTGGTTTGCCGATCGCGGTTTGAATTTCCTCTCCTGGAACTGGATACCGCTGTTGCCGCTGTTCGTGATCTACGTGATCTGTATCGTGGCAGAAACCGCACGCCATCCCTTTGACGTGGTGGAAGGTGAATCCGAGATCGTCGCGGGTCACATGGTCGAATATTCGGGCATGGGCTTCGCGCTGTTTTTCCTCGGTGAATACGCCAACATGATCCTGCTGTCGGCCATGGCCTCCATTATGTTCCTGGGTGGCTGGGCACCGCCTGTGGAAATCGCCCCGCTCACCTGGATCCCAGGATGGCTGTGGCTGGGCCTCAAGACGTTTGTAGTCGTGTCGATGTTCATCTGGTTCCGCGCCACCTTCCCGCGCTATCGCTATGACCAGATCATGCGCCTGGGCTGGAAGATCTTCATCCCCATTACAGGCATTTGGCTGGTGGTGTTGGCGATCTGGATGCAGACGCCCTGGAACATCTGGCAATAAGGAATCGGGAGCCAATTATGGAAGCTATCAAGGATTTCTTCGGCAGCCTGATGCTGACCGAAATGCTAAAGGGCATGCGCCTGACAGGAAAGTATTTCTTCAAGCGCAAGGTGACTTTGCGGTATCCGCTGGAAAAGACGCCCGCTTCGCCCCGGTTCCGTGGCCTGCACGCGCTGCGTCGCTATCCGAATGGAGAAGAGCGCTGCATTGCGTGCAAGCTGTGCGAGGCCGTGTGCCCGGCGCTTGCGATTTCGATCGAGTCGACTGAACGGGAAGACGGCACGCGCCGTACCACGCGTTACGACATCGATCTCACCAAGTGTATTTTCTGCGGGTTCTGTGAAGAGAGCTGTCCCGTTGACTCCATCGTGGAGACCCATATCCACGAATACCACGGAGAAAAGCGCGGCGACCTTTACTACACCAAAGAGATGCTGCTGGCCGTCGGCGACCGTTACGAGTCCGAGATTGCCGCGCGTCGTGCCGCAGATGCCCCTTATCGTTGACGCCGGGACCTGAAACTCATGAATTTTGTCACTGTCCTGTTCTACATACTAGCCATCGTACTCGTCATTGCGGCGGCACGCGTGGTTACAGCGCGCAGCCCCGTTACGGCGGTGCTGCACCTGATTCTCACCTTCTTTACAGCGTCCATGCTGTGGATGTTGCTTGGGGCGGAATTCCTGTCGCTGTTGCTCGTCATCGTCTACGTCGGGGCCGTCCTGGTGATGTTCCTATTTGTGGTCATGATGCTTGACATCCGGCTGGAAGATTTGCGCGCCGGCTTTAAAGCCTATCTGCCGCTCGGTATAGGTATCGCCGTGGTCATGGTGCTCGAAATGGCCTTCGTGCTGGGTACAACCTGGAAGGCAGCAGGTCCCCAGGCGCCAAGAAGCGACGATTACAACAACACGCTGTCGCTGGGTGAGGCGATGTACACCGATTATGTATTTGCGGTGCAAGTGGGTGGCGTGATCCTGCTCGTCGGCATGGTCGCTGCCATTGCCCTGACCTTGCGCAAGCGTACTGATGTGAAGCGCACCCATGCCGGCCGACAGGTCCGGGTACGTGCCGAAGATCGGGTGCGCATGGCCAATATTCAAGTGCCCACGGACTCCGGTTCAGCAAGCCGCAGCGCCCAAGGGGAAGCAAAATGACATTGACGCTCGCTCATTTCCTGATACTGGCGGCGATACTCTTTACCATCGGTATCTTCGGTTTCTTCCTGAACCGCCGCAACCTGATCATTCTGTTGATGTCCATCGAGCTCATGCTCCTGGCCGCCAATATCAATTTCGTGGCGTTTTCCACATGGTTCGGCGACACCGCCGGCCAGGTCTTTGTGTTTTTCGTGTTGACCGTAGCTGCGGCTGAAGCCGCCATCGGCCTCGCTATTCTGGTGCTGTTGTTCCGCAACATGAATACGATCAACGTCGAAGAACTCGACCAGCTCAAGGGTTGATGGGGTTGCGCAAACTATGAATTCACCAAGTTTTTACCTGCTGATCGCGCTGGCGCCCCTGGTCGGGGCACTGGTGACCGGTCTTCTTGGAACGGGCTTCCTGGGGCGCTCAGTGTCGCGTCGGGGCTCGCACATCATTACCATTGCATTGGTGGCGCTGTCCTTCATCGGCTCGGTCATCACACTGTTTCAGACCGTGGGCGGGCATACCTATGACGGCGTGCTCTACACCTGGACCGTCATCGGCTCGACGCCTCTGCAATTGGGTTTCCTGATCGATAATCTGTCCGCCCTGATGATGGTGGTGGTGACGGGTGTGTCGCTGATGGTGCATATCTACACCATCGGCTATATGGCCGACGATCCGGGTTACCAGCGCTTTTTCTCGTATATCTCGCTCTTTACCTTCTCCATGTTGATGCTGGTCATGGCCAACAACATGGTGCAGCTGTTCTTCGGCTGGGAAGCGGTGGGCCTGGTCTCCTATTTGCTGATCGGGTTCTGGTATACGCGTCCCACGGCAATCTTTGCCAACCTCAAGGCGTTCCTTATCAACCGTGTCGGTGACTTCGGCTTCCTGTTGGGTATCGGCCTGTTGTTCGCCTGGACGGGCAGCGTACATTACGGCGAAGTCTTCGCCCGCAGCCAGGAACTGGCCGAAATGCCGTTCCCGGGTACGGATTGGAAGCTGCTGACTGTCGCGTGTATCTGCCTGTTCGTGGGTGCTATGGGTAAATCCGCTCAAGTGCCCCTGCACACATGGCTGCCTGACTCGATGGAAGGTCCCACACCGATTTCCGCGTTGATTCACGCGGCGACGATGGTGACCGCCGGTATTTTCATGGTGGCGCGCTTCTCTCCGGTGTTCGAGCTGTCCTCCACAGCACTGTCTCTGATCATTGTTGTGGGTGCCATCGGTGCGCTGTTCCTGGGTATTCTGGGCATCATTCAAAATGACATTAAGCGGGTGGTGGCGTATTCCACGCTCTCGCAACTGGGCTACATGACGGTCGCCTTGGGCGCGTCCATGTATGCCGGTGCGATCTTCCACCTGATGACCCACGCCTTCTTCAAGGCATTGCTGTTCCTCGGCGCCGGTTCCGTCATCATCGGCATGCATCACGATCAAGACATCCGCAACATGGGTGGTCTGCGTAAATACATGCCCGTTACCTGGATCACCTTCCTGATCGGCACGCTGGCGCTGGTCGGCACGCCGTTCTTCTCGGGCTTCTATTCCAAGGAACAGATCATCGAGGCGGCGGGTGCAGCCAATGTCTGGGGCGCGAGCTTCGCCTACTACGCAACGCTCATCGGTGTGTTCGTCACATCGCTGTATTCCTTCCGTGTGTATTTCCTGGTGTTCCACGGGCCGGAGCGCTTCCGCAATCCGCCCCATCCGCAGGATCACGGGCATGGCAGCCACAACGAGGGCGGCGACCCGCAGGAATCTCCCTGGGTGGTCACCCTGCCGCTGGTCGTGCTGGCGGTGCCGTCGGTGCTGGCCGGGATGTTCTTCGCCGGGCCGATCCTGTTCGGCAGCTTCTTCGATGGCGTCATCACGGTGCTGCCCGAGCATCCCGCCCTGGCTACCCTGGCCGCAAAGTGGCACGGCTGGCTCGCTTATGCACTGCACGGCTTCGTGACAGTGCCGTTCTGGCTGATGGTGGCGGGCCTGGTGGTCGCCTGGTACTGCTATGTGGTGAATCCGGCGCTGCCCGGCAAGATCTACAGCGCCTTCTCGGGTATCAATCGCGTTCTCGAGAACAAGTACTACGCGGACTGGTTCAACGAACAGGTCATTGCGCGAGGCGCGCGCTGCCTGGGCCACGGCTTCTGGAAGGGCGGTGATAGCAGCCTGATCGATGGCCTGGTGGTCAACGGCAGTGCCCGTGTGGTTGGCTGGGTGGCTGCGATCAGCCGCCATCTGCAGTCCGGCTACATCTATCACTACGCCTTTGCAATGATCATCGGGATCATGGCTTTATTAACCTTTTTCGTGCTGACGGTTCACTGATGGCTAGCGATATGGCGTCTTCTACATTTCCATGGTTAACGCTTGCGATT
>JAJUGV010000103.1 GCA_029265795.1 Alcaligenaceae bacterium | reverse complement strand
TGACCGCAGGCACTGCACTTGTACGCATAGATAGGCACGACTATATATCCCGGAAAAAAAGGACATTGGAAACGACGCAACCGCGCCGCGGATGACGCCGGGCAGTACCCGGAGTCTTCCCGCAAGACGCGGCTGCAGCCAAAACCGTTGATTTTAACCGGTTTACGCGGTGGACAACCTAGATAAGGAACATGACTGCAGCGACCAGGGTGGGAGGCGCCGCTGCGGCCAGCAGCTTGAGCGGTGAAATAGCGCCATCCGGGAAGGTGTTCTTGAGAATCGCGAAGCCTGCCGGGTTAGGCGCATTGGCGATTACCGTCAGGCCGCCGCCGGTAACGGCACCCGCCACCAGCATATAGCGCCAGGTTTCGCTGGTGCCTTCCACCAGTGAGCCCAGATAAGTGAGTGCTGCGTTATCCGTGATGGCCGTGAGCGCGGCCGAGCCCCAATACAGCACCGTCGGCGACAGGCCGCCCAGCAGATCTTGCAGCCACCACTTCTGCAGGCCGCCCAACACCACCAGACCGGCCAAGAAGAAGCCCACCATCAGGCCTTCACGAATAAGCAAAGGGTTTTGATAACGGCTGTATGCATACGCAAAGCCCACGAAAAGCAGCATCAGCCCCATGAAGATGGGCATGTGATGGGACGACAGAACGACCCCCACCAGGAAGGCCAGGTGGATCAACGTAACCAGGATGGGGACCGGCGCACGGTTTTGTTCGGCTTCGTCAACACCGATCGTGCCGTCCAACAGGTAGCGACGGCAGACAAATGTGGCGGCGGCAGCGCTGAACAGCACCGCGACCGCAGCTCGCCAGCCAAAGTGTGTCGCCATGTAGGCGGTATCCCATCCGAAGGTATTGGCCACCATGAGCACCGGCGGTGCCGCATAGGCGGTGAGCACCCCGCCGATGGAAATGTTCACAAATAACACGCCCAGTGTCATGTACTTGAAGCCTTCCTGGCCCTGGCGGCGGAAATAGGCGTCGCGAAGCAGCAAGGCTGCCAGCGTCATGGCTGCCGGTTCCGTGATGAAGGAGCCAGCCAGCGGCACGAAAGACAAAATCACGAAGTACATGGACAGTTCGCGCCGCATAGGCATGATGCCCGCCAGCAGCGCCACCATGCGGTTCACCACCACAAGAATCGGCCGGCTGGCCGCCACCACCATGATTACGAATACAAAGGCGGGTTCGGTGAAGTTACTGGCCTCTACGTACGCCACGGCGGGGCCGACGCCTGATATCAGCACCATGCATGCCACCAGTACGGCGGCCCACACGCCGAAGACGGCCTCGACCTCGGAAAGCAGGTGCCACAGACCGGCGTTAGGCCCGCCCTTATTAGCCAGGCGTGCAAAAACCGGCACAGAAAAAGTGTGTATGACGGCCAGCGCAAATAGCGCGGTCGCCAGGTATTCAACAAAGCTGACTGTCATCAGTAAGTGTTCCTATGAGCCGCAAATCGTTGCGGGATTTTCGCACGTGAGAGCGCTCGCTTCCAGCCCGCGGTCCTGAAGAATCATTTCTGCGGCCTTTTCAGCAATCATGATGGTGGGAGAATTAGTGTTGCCGGAAGTGATAGTGGGCATGATGGAGGCATCGGCCACCCGAAGGCCCTGCAGGCCATGCACCCGCAGCCGAGCGTCAACCACTGCCGCCGGATCGCGCCCCATTTTGCAGGTGCCGACAGGATGGAAAATGGTGGTGCCGATATCGCCCGCGGCCACTTCGAGATCGGCCTCTTCCTGAACCTGGACGCCCGGGCGGTGTTCTTCGGGCTGGTAGCGCGCCATGGCGGGCTGGGCCATGATGCGGCGGGTCAGCCTGATGCTGTCAGCGGCCACTTTGCGGTCTTCAGGCGTACTGAGGTAGTTGCAAAGAATTTCAGGCGCGTCGGACGCATAGGGGCTGCGGATGCGTACATGCCCCCGGCTAGTGGGCCGCAGATTACACACAGAAGCCGTCATAGCCGGGAAATCGTGCAGCTGCTCGCCGAAACGTTCCAATGACAGCGGCTGGACGTGATATTCAATATTGGCGCGCTCGTGGTCGGGCGACGAACGTGTGAAGGCCCCGAGCTGGGAGGGAGCCATGGTGAGCGGCCCGCGCTTGCGCAGGTAATATTCCAGCCCCATCAGCATCTTGCCCCAGGGCGAACCCACCAGAGTGTTGAGGGTGCGGGCGCCGCTTAACCGGTAGACCATGCGTAGCTGAAGGTGATCTTGAAGGTTGGCGCCTACGCCCGGCAGGTCGTGCACCAGCGGCAGGCCGAGACTGGCGAGATAGCGCCCCGGCCCGACGCCGGACAATTGCAGTAATTGGGGGGAGCCGACAGCACCGGCCGACAGCACCACTTCAGCATGGGCGCGGGCAAAACGGGCTTCGCCTTCATGAATAAAATGGACGCCCACCGCCCGCCGCCCATCGAATTCGATGCGCTGGGCGTGGGCATGGGTAAGCACTTCAAGGTTGCGCCGATGCGCGATCGGATGCAGAAACGCACGCGCTGCAGTCCACCGTACGCCGCGACGCTGGTTGACCTCGAAATAGGCGCAGCCTTCGTTGTCGCCCGTGTTGAAGTCGTCGATGGGCGGGATATCGGTCTGTTCAGCAGCCTTGCGGAAAGCATCAAGAATTTCCCAAGACAGACGCTGTTTTTCCACCCGCCACGGCCCGCCCGCACCGTGGAATTCGCTGGCGCCAAGGTGATGGTCTTCCACTCGTTTGAAAAGCGGCAGTACTTCCGACCAACTCCAACCCGGGTTGCCTTGCTCGGCCCAGCCGTCGTAATCGGCCGCCTGACCCCGCATGTAGATCATGCCGTTGATGGCGGAGCTGCCGCCCAAGACCCTGCCGCGCGGATAGCCGAGACTGCGACCATTCAACCCCGGGTCGGGCTCGGTGGTATAGCACCAGTCTGTGCGCTGGTTGCCGATGCAGTAAAGGTAACCGACAGGGATATGGATCCAGCGCCAGTCGTCGCGCCCCCCGGCTTCCAGCAGTAATACACGGTTGTTGGGATCGGCAGACAGCCGGTTTGCCAGCAGGCACCCCGCAGAACCGGCACCGATAATGACGTAGTCGTACTCCAGGCCCCCGGACGGGGACGGCGCTGTGTGTCCCATGCCGCTCCTCCCTTATTGTGGAAGCCCCTGGGCCAGCGCAGCAGCTGCCAGCTGCGGAGCTTTCTTTGTTATTTGCCATGGGCCGCCCAAAAGGGGCGGTCGCTATTGCTTCTTATTCCGTTGCCAATACCTTACAACGGCAGGACGGTGCCCGCTAGTGCAGCAACTACCATCATGACGCCGACCGTCATGTTGGAGCGGAACAACATAAAGCTGCGATCAGGGCGCTGGACACTGAACACCGACAATTGCCAGATGAAATGCGCGGCGATCGCAGCGATCACCACAAAGTACGGCCAGCTGAGCCCCATGCCCCAGCCTGCATAGGCCCACAGGGCCACGGTGGCGGCGTAGAAGCCCCCTATCCATTGCTTGCCGCGCTCGCCGAAGCGCATCGCTGTGGAATGCAGGCCAAGTTTAAGATCGTCGCGCAGGTCGACGTAGCCGTAGATTGAGTCGTATCCCACCTGCCAGCAGACCGCACCCAGCCACATCGCCCAGGCCGCTAACGGAATGGCATCGCGGGTGTCGGACCATGCCATGAGCATGCCCCAGTTGAACGCAATTCCCAGCACCACCTGGGGCCAGTAAGTGAAGCGCTTGCACAGCGGGTAGATGATGACGATGGGCAGCAGCAGCACCGCCATCCAGCGGCTGTACTCATTAATGGCCAGCAGCAGCAGCGCGCACACGCACAATTGCGCAAAGACGAACCACAGCGCGTTGCGCAGACTGAGCTGGCCGCTGGTCAAGGGCCGAAAGCGGGTGCGCTCGACTTTGCTGTCGATATCGCGGTCGAAGATATCGTTGAAGCAGCACCCCACCCCACGCATGAGGAAGGCACCCAGGCAGAAAATGAACAGCCGCCACAAGGTGGGAAGCCCGTCTGCCGCCTGCACCAGTGCTGCGACAGTGGGAAGCAGGGTCAGCCAGGTGCCGACTGGTCGGTCAAGCCGAATGAGCCTTGCGTACGGCCCCCAAGACCGAGGCAGCCGGCGCTCCACCCAATCGTCGGGCCGCATATCGGCGAGATCGGGGACAGGCGGACGATCATTCGTGTTGCGGATATCTTCCTGGGGTGAAGCCTGCTTCATATGCTGCCGGGTGTCACTGCTTAATAAGTTCGCCCAGTATGGCAATGCCCTCGCGGATACGCTCTTCGGAAACGGTCACGAAACTCAGCCGCAGCGTGTTGGCCTTGGCTTGCCCGGCATAGAAAGGGGCACCGGGCACAAACGCGACGTTGCGCTCGATGGCCTTTTCAAGAAGCTGCGCGGCATCGATATGTTCCGGCAAGGTCACCCAAATGAACATGCCGCCTTCAGGCCGACTCCATGAGGCCGTATCGGGAAAGTGCTGTTCCATGGCGTCCAGCATGTAACCACACTGGCGCTTGTAGAGCTCGCGCACGGCCGGCAGGTGCTCGTCGAGAAAGCCGCTCTTGATGGTTTCGTAGACGGCCATCTGCGATACGGTTGCCGTATGCAGGTCGGTAGCCTGCTTGATTTGTACCAGCTTGGCGATGATGGGGCGCGGCGCCACGATATAGCCCAGGCGCAGGCCCGGGGCCAGAACCTTCGAGAAGGTACCCAGGCGGATGACGGTGGCGCCCACCTTGCGGCCTAACTGCAGCAGACTGGGAAGGTGTTCGCCGGCGTAGCGCAGCTCGCCATAGGGGTCGTCTTCGACCACAGGCAGCTGCAGGGCGGCACACCGCTCCACCAACTGCCGGCGCCGCTCAAGATTAAGGGTGATACCCGTGGGATTCTGGAAGTTCGGCAGCGCATACAAAAAGCGTGCGCCGGCGGCCAGTGTGTCGGTGATCATCTCGGGAATGAGGCCGCCGTCGTCAGTCGGTACACCGGCGTATTGGGGCTCAAACAGCGAGAAAGACTGCAGCGCGCCCAGATAGCTGGGGGCCTCGACCAGCACCTTGCTGCCCGGGTCGATGAAGAGTTTGCCCAGCATGTCCAGCGCCTGTTGGGAACCCGACACGATCAAGACTTCGTCAAGGGAGACATCGGTGCCACGGCGCTTGAAGTCGTCGGCCACCCATTGGCGCAAAGGCGTATAGCCTTCCGTCGGACCGTACTGCAAGGCCTGCTTACCGTTTTCACGCAGCACTCGGTCGAAGGCGGCGTTGATTTCTTCTACTGGAAAGCCGCCCGGAGCGGGCAATCCGCCGGCAAAGGAAATGACTTCGGGACGTTCCGTGACCTTCAGGATCTCTCGAATAGTGGAGCTTGTGAGCTGTTGGGCGCGCTGAGAAAAGGTGTACGGAAGAGAAAGGGAATCCATAATCGAGAGATATCCGGGAAAGTGTCTGATCGGCTAAGAGCGTAGCCCCCTAGATTACCGCAAAATCGCCTGGGATTTCAGTGGGTGACCACGCTCACTACATCGGCCAGTGCATCTGTGAAGTGTTCCACATTGCTACTGTTAAGCCCGGGCACGGCAATCCTACCTGAATCTATGATGTAGACACCATGGCGTTCCCGCAAGGCGAGCAGCTGTTCCTGGGACAAACCACTATAAGTAAACATGCCGCGCTGCCGCAGGAAGTAGGCGGAATCGTAACCCGGCAGCTTGGCAGTCAGCTGCTCGTGTACCATGCGCCGCATTTGTGCGATGCGCTCACGCATGCCGGCGACCTCGTCGAGCCATTGCGCGTAGAGTTTTGCATCGTTCAGCACCCCTGCCACGACATGGCCACCGTGCCAGGGGGCGCTGGAATAGATGCGCCGCACAACCGCCTTAAGCTGTCCCAGCACCAGGTCGGCTTCGGATTCAGAGCCGCACACTACCGACAATCCGCCACAGCGCTCGCCATAGACGGACAGATTCTTAGAGAAGGAATTGGCCACCAGCACAGTGAGCCCGGCTTGCGCCATGGCACGCACGGCGTAGGCGTCTTCTTCCATGCCGTCGCCCAAGCCCTGATAGGCGATATCAAGGAAAGGAATCAAGCCCCGTTCACCCAGTACGGCAATCACCTCTTCCCATTGTTCGCGCGACAGATCCACTCCTGTGGGGTTATGGCAGCAGGGATGCAGCAGCACAATGGTGCGCGAAGGCAGGCCCCGCAGGCACTCCATCATGGCATCGAACGCCAACCCCTTGGTGGCGGGGTCGTAGTAGGGATAGCTACGTGTCGGGAAGCCGGCTCCGCCGAAAATGGCATGGTGGTTATCCCAAGCGGGGTCACTGATCCAGACTTCGCTGTCGGGATAGGCCCCCTTCAGGAAGTCCGCTCCTACTTTGAGCGCACCCGTTCCGCCCAGGGTCTGGATGGTAGCCACGCGGCCTTCCGCCACCGCCTGACTGTCGGCGCCGAACACCACGCGCTGCACGGCGTCGCGGTAGCCCTGCAGCCCTTCCATGGGCAAATAGACTCGCGGTGCAGGGTCGTCCACCAGCCGGCGCTCCACCGCTGCGACGGAAGGCAGAATCGGAATGCGGCCGGCTTCGTCGTAGTACAGGCCGATGGTGAGGTTGATCTTTCGGGGGTGGGTGTTGCGATGAAAAGCATCATTCAACCCAAAGATAGGGTCGCCCGCATACTGCTGAAGGTGCTTGAACATGGTGAAAAGCCCGTAAAAAGACAATATGCCGGGATGAAGGCATGCGCGATCATGCCGGCCGGAATCATGGCCCGCCCGGCGCAGACACACCGGTCACGTGGAGTCAATCAGACATTATAAGATGCACCACTTGAGCGCCGAATGCCTGCCTGTCGTGTTCATCATGCGACACCATCAGCAACGGAATGCCTAACAAATTCAGCAGTTTGTCGATCTGATGGCGCATGGATATTCGCAGCGCGGGATCCAGCGCAGAAAAAGGCTCATCCAACAAGAGAACGCGAGGCTTAAGAATGGCCATACGTGCCAGAGCGACGCGCTGTTGCTGACCTCCAGACAGGGTGTGGGGCCGCTGTTGTGCCAGGTGCGTGATCTCAAAGCGCTCCAGCCAATGCATGGCCTCTTCCTTTTGCTCGTGCGAAAGCCTGCCCCAGACCCCTTGCCGCAAGCCGAAGGCGACGTTTGCCAGGACCGACAGGTGAGGAAACAAGGCGTAATCCTGGAACAGATAACCGACCCGGCGCTGCTGTGGCGGCAAATGTAGCCCGCTCTTGCTGTCGAAGAACGTCCGGCCGCCGATGCGTATGTGCCCTTCGTCCGGGCGCAGAAGGCCGGCAATCGCCTGCAAAAGCCGAGTCTTTCCCGCCCCGGACGGCCCCATTAGGACGATGCGGGGCGCATCGCTACGCAAGCGTACGTCCAGCTCAAACCGACGCTGGGCGGAAACCAGCGTTTTTCTGACATAGAGGTCGCACCAGGGATGCGTGTGTCCTGACTCGCTCAAATCGCATCTCCCCGAACGGCATGGCGCCTCGGTGTGAGCCGCGTTGCTATCAGCAAAAAGACGATACACACCACGGAAATAACGAGTGCCATGACGTTAGCCGCGCCATCGCGCCCCGCCTGCACGGCTTCGTAAATGGCAATGGACAAAGTCTGCGTCTTACCGGGAATACTGCCTGCCACCATCAGCGTGGCGCCAAACTCGCCCAATGCGCGCACGAAGCCCAGCATGACACCGGCCATAATGCCGCGCCACGCTAGCGGCAGACTGATGCGCAACACGATACCAAGCTCGCTGACGCCCAAAACACGGCCGGCTTGTTCCAGCCGGGGGTCCACGGTTTCAAACGCCGCCCTGGCGGGCTTGAAAATGAGCGGAAAGCTCACAATGCTTGCGGCAACAATGGCCCCTTCCAGGCTGAAGATGAGTGTGACGCCAAGGCTTTGTTTGAGCCACCCGCCTACCGAAGACTGGCTGCCAAATACCACTAATAGGTAATAGCCCAGCACCGTCGGCGGCAACACCATAGGCAGCGTGCATAAGGTGTCAAGCAGATTGCGCAAGCGGTTGCGACTGCGGGCCAGATAAAGACCCAGGATTACGCCGGCAACCGAGCTGATGACGGTGGCCCAAAGCGCAACCTTCAGGGAAAGCCACAACGGCGTAATGACCTCTGCCGGTTCAAGCCAGCTACCCACCGTTTGCCCCCGGCTCGAAACCATGGCTGGCAAGCACGGCCTGACCCTCGACAGACAGCACGGTATCAACGAAGCGCTGAGCGGCGCCTTTACCTCGCCCGTGCTGAAGCACGGCTATGGCATAACTAACCGGCGGATCCACCGGCAACGTCAGAGCGACTTTGACACGGTCTTTCAGTAGCGCGGCATCAGTAGCGTAGACGACACCGGCATCCACTTCGCCCCGCGCCACATAATTCAGCACCTGCCGTACATTCTGCGCAGGTACGAGCTTGGATTGAAGCGCGTCCCAATGACTGGCGCCTTCGAGGGCCTGTTTTGCGTATCGGCCCACCGGCACGCTTGCCGGGTTGCCGATCGCCACACGTTGCACCGCGGGCGCACGCAAGGCGCTGACACTTTCCAATGCCGGTTTGGCTGCGAAGGGTTGAATCAAAACAAGCGTATTCCGGGCGAAGCGGCGACGACTTCCGTCCACCACATGACCGCGCTGATGGGCGATATCCATGGTGTGTTCATCGGCGGTGGCGAAGACGTCGACGGGTGCACCATTTGCAATCTGGTGCAATAGCGAGCCGGAGGAGCCGAAGTTCAGTTGTACCGTGGTGCCCGGGTTAGCGGCCTCAAAACGCGCCGCCAGTTCCTTGAAAGCGTCAGTCAGACTGGCTGCCGCAGAGACGGTGATGGCTTCCCCCGATGCAGTAGCCGTCCACAAAGCCAGGGGCGCCGCCACCGCCAGATTCCAGACCACAGCAAAGAGTCTTGTCACGGCCAATGCCTCGTTTGCACCCACCCCCCGGCGGAAACCCCCCGTAATATATCAGCAACGGCATCGGAATCGCTGCGCCTGACGCAGCAGGACGCCGGATATCAGCGCAGGTGCTGCTCAAACCAGGCAAGTGTGCGCTGCCAGCCGTCTTCAGCGGCGTCCTCGCGGTAGCTGGGCCTGTAGTCGGCGTGAAATGCGTGCGAGGCGCTGGGGTAGATTACAAATTCCGACGCCTTGGCGGCATCGCTGCCGTTTGCGAGCGCCTTCTTCATTTGCTCGACCGTATCGAGCGGAATCCCTTTGTCATCTCCGCCATAAAGCCCCAGAACCGGGGCATTGATGTCGGCGACGGCACCCACCGGATGCCTGGGCCGCAGATCGTCCGACTCCCCGACTAAACGGCCGTACCATGCTACGGCCGCATTCAGCCGTGGATTGTGAGCGGAATAGAGCCACGCAATACGCCCGCCCCAGCAGAAGCCGGTAATGCCCAGGCGGTTCGCATTCCCCCCATTCTTGCCGGCCCATGCCACGGTCGCATCCAGATCTGCCATCACCTGCTCGTCCGGCACCTTATCAACGACTTCGCTGATAAGGCGGGACACCTCGGTATAGCGCCTGGGATCGCCCTGGCGGACGTACAGTTCCGGTGCCACCGCCATGTAGCCGGCCTTCGCCAAGCGGCGGCACACATCCTGTATGTATTCGTGTACGCCGAAGATCTCCTGCACCACCAGAACCACCGGGGCGGTTTCATCACCTTCCGGCATGGCCCGATAGGCCGGGATGGACCCGCCTTCGACCGGGATACGCACCATGCCCGCTGTGAGCGCCTCGGTATCGGTGGTGATGGCGGTCTGTGCCACTACCGGACCCGCCGCGGCGGCAAAGCCCGCAGCCAGCGAAGTGGCCAGAAACCCGCGGCGATTCAGCTGCAACGGCGGCACTAAGCTGTCGTAATGCGCTTCGTGTTGCCCGCTGACAGGGCGGCGGCTGCGGGATTCCGTGGTGCCGTGCTGTGATTCGCCGGCGTTGTGTGCGATACGGCTTTTCATTGGCGAGTCCCCGTGTTGGTGGTGTCGGCCTACTTCGATTTCTTGCCCTTATCGGCGTGTTCTGGCTTGCCCTTGCGGGGCGTGGAGGCCATGTCGTCAAGCTCTTCTTCGCTCATGGACTTGTACATCG
>JAJUGV010000097.1 GCA_029265795.1 Alcaligenaceae bacterium | reverse complement strand
GGGGCCGCGTACTGGCCGGGCCTTGCTGGCGACTTTCTGTTTGATGACTACGTCAATCTCAACGCACTCGGGCGTTATGGTGGGGTGCAAGACTGGCATACGCTGCTCTATTACTTGACGTCGGGCGTCGCCGACCCCACGGGGCGGCCCGTGGCGATGTTGACGTTCCTGGTTGATGCAAGGAACTGGCCAGCCGACCCATGGCCTTTCAAACGCACCAACCTCGTGGTCCATCTCTTGGTAGGTTTATTGCTCTACAGCGTGCTGGTCGCGCTTGGCCGGCGCCTGACAACAGATCGTCAATACGCCCGTCGGGCCGCAGCCTTGGCGGCGGTTATTTGGCTGGCTCACCCGCTCTGGGCCTCCACGGTACTGTACATCGTGCAGCGCCATGCCATGCTGGCTGCATTTTTTGTACTCGCCGGCATCCGCAGCTGGATCGCCAGCCAGGATGCGTTTGCGGTAGGGGACCTACGCCGAGGCTGGTTGTGGGCCATGTTGGCGGTACCCGTGTTTGGTTTGTTGGCTGGCCTCAGCAAGGCCAATGGATACCTTCTACCGCTGCTGATCGGCACACTCCACGTCACCGTACTGCGCGCCGATGGCCCTGTTTCCCCCACTTTTGCTCATAGGCATATACGAGCCGTCAGTGCCTTGATGGTCTGGGTGCCGACGTTGATTATTCTCAGCTGGCTGGCGCATCGCGGCATCCAGGCTGCGCTCACAGACAACACTTTCCGACCTTGGTCCCTTGGTCAACGCCTCCTGACCCAACCCCGGGCGCTGTGTAACTACCTGTGGCACCTGCTGGTCCCCGGCGTGGATGCTATGGGCGTATTCGCGGACGGGTTCGCTCCCTCGAAAGGCTGGCGGGACCCTTGGACCACCCTGCCAGCGTTGGCAGCCATCACAATGCTTACAGTTGTCGCGTGGGTTGGACGCCAGCGATGGCCCGTGCTTTCCGCCGCTTTGCTGTTTTATCTGGCCGGGCACGTCTTAGAGAGCAGCGTCGTAATGCTGGAGCTGTATTTTGAACACCGAAACTACCTGCCGGCGAGCCTCCTGTTCTGGCCACTTGCCTGGTGGTTGACGAAGCCTGGCTCATACCTGCGATGGCGGCAAATAGCGGGCGTCGGATTTTTTACCATCTGCTTGATGACCACATCAGCACAGGCGCGACTGTGGGGTGATCCGCTGTCCCTCGCAGTGAACTGGGCCCACCAGAATCCAAGTTCTGCGCGCGCCCAAGCTCATGCTGCCGCCGAGGAGCGTTCTGCGGGCTTGCCGTTCCAAGCGGAACGCCGCCTTGCCGGTCTGGCGGCAACGAATCCGGACGAACCCCAGTACGCACTGAACCTCCTTGATTTGCGCTGCGACCTCGGCCGAGCCAACGCTGACGACGTCGCCATGGCGGCCCATGCCTTGGCGCATAGCCGTGGGTTGGCACTGGATATGAACTATCACTGGCTCGCTCAGGCTCTACTGCCAAGGCGAGTCCCGAGCTGTCCGGCCTTGGACACTCCGGCCATGATCGCTTTGCTCGAAGCGGCCACGACAGCTGCAGGAGAGCCGACGCCTGGAAGCGTGGAGATGGCAGCCCGCCATCAGCGGCTGCTGGCGCACCTCGCACTTCGCGAGGGATTGTGCGATGACGCCTTAACTGCCTTCAATCGCCGCATCGATGCCCAGGGACGCCCCGAATTTGCCCATACACAAGCCGGCATGTTGGCCACACATTGCGGTCCACAGGCCGGCCTGGCACATCTGCAACACTATCTACGCGCCGACTTCCCATACGCCCGTCCTTCCAGCCCAGCCCTGCGCATGAGGGACTGGCTGATGCGCCGGCATGGCTACTGGGAAAACGAGATACAACGATTACAAGCGATGCTGGAATCCGAACAATGACACAATTATTGGGCAGTCAACGCAGTAACCGTAGAGGCGTGCACGGTGCGACACAATAGTGCCGACTGATGATCACAATGGGACCGGCAGCCATGTCTAATCGCCAGTACTACATCTGTACTGTAGCGCTTGTCTTATTCGCCCTGCTGCTGCGCATAGCGTATCAGCTGGGTGCGGAACCCTTGGTTCATATCGCAGGAGATATCAACGACTACGTCCGCTACGCATGGAACCTCGGCCAGCATGGCGTCTATTCTTCGGCGGCCATCGATCCGGATACAGTCCCGCCGGGCGACAGTTTCCGTCCCCCGGGGTTCCCGTTGTTCCTGCTCCTTGCGATGAAGCTGAGCAACTTCGATAGCGATTGGCTGCGTATCGCCTATGCCATGCAGATTGTTCTCAGCACTGCCACTGTGCTGCTTACCATTCTCGTGGCTCGAGAATGGATTCAGCCCGGCTTCGCTCTACTTGCGGGGGGGCTCATGGCCCTGTGGCCACATCACATCGTGTTCGCCTCAACCCTCCTAAGTGAAACCCTGCTGGGCTTCACCATCATTTTCAGCCTTTGGCTTTCATCACTCGCCGCCCGCAGGAAGTCGTGGCGTATCGCTGCACTGGCCGGAGCCGCCTTAGCCTTCGCTGCATTGATCAATCCGCTGATGCTCTTGTTCCCGTTCGCGGTGGCTCTGATGTACTTCACCAAAAAAAATCGACGCTCATGTGCTGCCGTTCTTGTCACATTCGCGATCGTATTTGGAGCTTGGTCGATCGCCAGTCCCGACGGCACTGATGGCCGAACCAACAGCCACCGCGCCACCATCAACTTTGTCCAAGGATCTTGGCCGGTCTACCATGCCGCCTGGCAGGCACGCCACCATCATCACGAAGCCAGGCAGCTGCTGGATGCGATTCACGCGGAAATCGACCTTTTTGCCGAAGACCCACGAGCCGGGATGAAGGCGTTGGGCCATCGGCTCGGGCTGGACCCCGCCGGCTACGCCCACTGGTACCTGCTCAAAAAGCCCTATTTGCTTTGGGATTGGGATATTCGCCTCGGCTGGGGTGACGTTCACTTTCTGCCGGTAAGGGATACACCCATGGAGAAGCATCCCATACTTCTTGGGTCTCATCACGCCCTAAAGCGCTTGAATCCTGCCCTGTTTGTCCTGTCGCTGGGGGCGATCGGCGTCATTACTCTTCTCTTTATCCGAGGCGAGAGCATCCCACCCGCGGCTCTGCTAGTTGCGGGACTTGTCGTATATGTGACCGCCTTGCATACGATATTGCAAGCTGAACCGCGATATTCAATCCCGTATCGCCCGGAGCAGATGATCCTGGTAGCCGCAACACTCGCCTTTTTAACCGATCGCGTGCGAGCACGTATAGGGCCCAATATGAAGCCATCGTCCACCATCTCCAAAACTAACGGCACCCCTCCTTTCTCACCCCGGGCTGGATCTGACGCTCAAATCTGCAGCAATGTCGAATTAAATCAATAGCAGGACTATTGCTTTAACGGGACACGATGATTACGACCCTTCATAAAATTTGGGCTTTATTTACGTTCCCGGAGCGCCGCAAGACTATCCTGATGGTCGCACTGGTGGTCCTGATGGCATTCGCTGAGACTGTCGGCGTGCTCTCGATCATGCCGTTCCTTACGGTGTTGGGCCGCCCCGAGGTGATCAGCGATACGCCGTGGCTGCGAAAGGCGTTCGAGGTATCCGGCCTACCCGATGCCCGCAGCTTTACCATCGCTCTCGGCCTGGTCTCCATCGCAATCGTGATTGGCGCCTCGCTGTTCAAGACGCTGACCCAACACACGCTCAACCGCTTTGTGCACTTCTTGCGCCACTCGGTCAGCGCCCGACTGTTAGCAGCGTACCTCCACCAGCCCTATGCGTTTTTCCTGACCCGCAACACCGCCGAACTCAACCGCAACATCCTGTCGGAAGCCGACCAACTGCTGTTCAACCTGATCCAGCCACTGGCACAGCTCATCGCACAGGGCATGGTGGTGCTGGCCATGGTGGTGCTGATCGTGGTCTATGACCCCCCCACGGCTATCGCCATCATCGCCGTGGTGGGTGGCCTTTACGCCGCCATTTACCGGCTCGTCCGCAAGCGACTTTCCCGGATTGGGGCCGAGCGAATGGCTGCCAACAGCGAGCGCTACCAAGCAGCCTCCGAAGCTCTCGGAGGCATCAAGGATGTGAAGGTTACTCAGTCCGCCCCTACCTATGCGGAGCGCTTCACCCGCGCCTCACGCGAATATTCTCGGCACATGGCCACGAGCGATACCCTGAGCCAGACGCCGCTGTACTTTGTGGAAGCAACCGGCTACACGGGCCTGATCCTCCTTGCCCTGTTCCTGCTGATGCGCAGCAACGACATCGCCCAAGTACTGCCGGCGCTGGGCCTGTACGGCTTTGCGGCTTACCGGATGCTGCCCGCGGCGCAGATCATGTATCGGGGATTCGCAAAACTACGATTCTCATCGCCCGCCCTTGACGCGATCCACCGGGATCTGGCGTTGCCTAGCGAAACAGCGCGAACCAGAGGAACGATGATAACGCCCCGTCGGGAAATCCGGCTGGACGGCGTCCGTTTCGCCTATCCCGGCGCTCCGGACAGACTCATTTTCCAGGACTTCAATTTTGTTATCCCAGCAAATACCACGATAGGAGTTGTAGGCAAAAGCGGCACCGGAAAGAGCACGCTAATGGATCTGTTACTGGGACTGTTGCAACCGCAAGCAGGTACCCTGCGGGTGGATGACACAATAATCGACGCGAACAACCTCGCCGACTGGCAAGGCAGCATAGGATACGTGCCCCAACATATCTTTCTAGCCGACTCCACCGTCGCGGAAAACATTGCTTTCGGGGTCCCGCGCGACAAAATCGATATGGGTGCTGTAAGGCGCGCCGCGCGCGCGGCGCAGATCCACGACTTCGTGATGACAGATCTCTTAAGGGGATACAACACCCCTCTCGGGGAACGGGGCGTACGCTTATCGGGCGGACAAAGACAGCGGATAGGAATAGCACGCGCCCTCTATCTTGACCCACCAGTCCTTCTGTTTGATGAAGCAACCAGCGCACTCGACCATGAGACAGAAACCGCAATAATCCAAACTATTCTATCGCTAAATTTGGACAAGACCGTGGTCTTAATTTCTCACAATCACCCGTCGCTATCTCTGTGCGACAAAACGGTGGAAATTCGGCCGCTCGGCCACTCCGCCCAGCGCGAAAAGGGTATGCAATGACAAACAAGAGCTCTGGGCGATTTGGCAACCCCCCGCTTGGAATTCCAAAGAGACTCGGACACATCTGGATTGGAAGGCAGCCTCCACCAACGCGCTGGATGCAGTCATGGGTGAACCATCATCCGACTTGGGAATACACACTATACGGGAATGAGTTTCTTCGGGACGCGAAATTCAAAACTCGCATACAAATCGATGAATACCTCAAGCGCGGCCAGCCTGCGGGTGCAGCAGACCTGATGCGCCTTGAGATTCTCTACCGTTTCGGAGGCTTACTTCCGGGCGCCGACTCTGTATGTTTACGTAATACAGAGGAGCTTTTTACAAAGCCCACGCTCTACACGGTATATGAAAACGAGTTCGCAAGAGGAAAGTTAGTATCACCTATACAAGCAGCCCCTCCGAAGCACCCATTCATCAAAAGGCTAGTCGAAACTCTTTCAGAGACTGATCCAGCGCTTCTGGACGACCCCTGGATATCAACCGGAAATCTGTTTACCGCCTTAATGATCGATGCTCACCACCCCGACATCGTCATCTTTCCTTCCCACTACTTTATCCCTATACACTTCACTGGACTGGTGTATCAGGGAAGTGGGCCTGTCTACGCACGCCAAATGTTTGGCACCACCCGAGCTGCCTATACGTCTGACGGCGCCGCCAAAACATTTTACAATTACCTGCTTTCTATTCGAAGGCGCGCTTTTCGGATCCGCAGACTATCTGCCGCTAGGCGGCTTAAAAACAGGCTGTTTGAAGGGGCGGATCAAACTAAACATGAAATATAATGTGTCCGCTGTCATGGCTGTGCGAAATGGGGAATCAACCATTTCGCAGGCCTTGGCTTCAGTCCTCTGCCAAACCTTGCCAGTAAAGGACGCAATAGTTTGTGACGACGCTTCAACCGACGCTACCCAAGCTGCGTTGGCAAAGCTAAATGACCCACATGTTCGCGTAATTCGAAATTTATCTAACATCGGTCCCGGCCAATCTCGTGACAAAGCACTTCGTAACTCGTCATCACAATGGATCGCGCTAATCGATGCGGACGATGCTTGGCATCCTGAGAGGCTAAAACACCTTCTAGCAGCTGCCGAGACCTTTGGCGCCGATGTTATTTTCGACGATACTTTACTCTGCCACGACGCGAGCGGTCAGCTCGTGCCTTGGAGACGCGTTCACGGCACGCGCGCATTTGGTGGAACGGGTGCGTCACCACGCATTGTGCGTATCGAAGATTACATCACATCAGAGAGATTGCTCGCACACCCTCTAATTCGCACGGACATCATTCGTCGTCACGGGATCCAACATGGTTCACGACGGTTCGCCGAAGACGCCGAGTTCTATCTGCGCCTCGCCCTGGCGGGCGCGAAATTCTGTTACGTACCAGAGCCCTTGTATCACTACCGCATAACCCCTGGTTCGCTTACGGCCCAAGCCAAGGATCCCACTCTGATGCGCAAGTGCCTGGAAGAATGTGCCCAGTGGGAGGGGTGGTGGCCGGCTGCGCAGGAAGCCTTCCAGAGAAAAGTCGCCTCTCTACGGGTCAACGAGGCGCTGTACCGTCTTGCGGACGCCCTCCGTGGTGGGCGTTTTGCCACGGCCTCGCGCCTGCTGGTATCTCACCCGCAACTGCTTACGCAGCTTCCGCGCCGGCTCATGCGCCAACTTCACTACCATGCCCACCGCCTCGCTCACGGCGGCAGCCGGCGCTGAAACCGGGCAACTTCAACCTCGACATGACCACCGTCCTCACCTTCGGCACCTTTGACGTCTTACACCTGGGACACCTGCGCATCCTTGAGCGTGCGGCGGCACTGGGTGACCGGTTGGTGGTTGGCGTTTCTTCAGATGCGCTCAACATCGCGAAGAAGGGACGGGGCCCTGTTTTTGCACAGGAAGAGCGGTTGAGGATTGTTTCGGCCTTGCGCTGCGTGAACGAGGTGTTCCTGGAGGAATCTCTGGAACTGAAACGCGAGTACCTCGTGCGCTACGCCGCGGACATCCTTGCCATGGGGGACGACTGGCGCGGGCGATTTGACGAATTCTCGGACATCTGCCGTGTGGTGTACTTCGAACGTACACCAGCCATCTCCACGACTGCGGTCATTGAGAAGATCCGCACGTAACAGCCGGCTTGAGCTGGGTGCGAAGCCGTTGCATGCAGCGCACGGCGGAGCGGCCATCGTCCAAGTCTCCATACACGCGACGTCGGATCTCCCGATGGCGGTCCCCGTTGGCGCGCCAATACGTCTGCGGGTCCGACAGCGCGGGCTCCAGCACGCTTAGCAACGTCGGCAAGCTGTCCACGATGGGGCCGAACCGATATTCCGGGCCCAGTGAAAAGCCCTTGCGGAAGGGAGGTTCCACATCAAGGAAAACAGTGGGCCGGTCCAGCAGCAGGAAGTCGAAGGCAATGGACGACCAGTCACATACGAGGACATCGCAGGCCAGCAGGATCGACTCGGTGTCCGGGAACCGGGAAGCCGGCAATCCGTACACATTTGCTGGGGTCCCGTCGCCCACCTCCCCGGTGTTGAGATGTGTCCGAAGGACTACTCCCCCACCGTGGTGCGCCGCCAAGGCGGTCAAAGCGTCCAGAAATTTATGCTCCTGACAGCCGAAGGGGTACAGGCTTCGACCTGCTGCATCCTGCTTCCACGTCGGCGCGAACAGCAGCAGCGGGCCGGCGCCGGGCAACCCGAGCGATTGCCGAATCGTAGCCTTGTCCGCAGCCGGCTTCAGGAGCCTGTCGGTGCGGGCGTACCCCGTTACCACTACCCGCTCCGGCCTGAACCCAAACCTTTCGACATACAGGCGTCGGCAGAGATTGGATGCGACCCATATTTCGTCGTAACGATGCTGCAGGCGAAAATCGTCGGCATCGAATCCCTTGAACGGAATGCCGTGCCAGACATCGATGAAACGCATTCCCAGGCGGCGGTAAAGCCCATGCCAAGGCTGCATTGCATGCAAGCCATGGTCACTGACCAGCGCGGATGCTTTGGCTAGTAAACGTGCGCACCCGACGTCGGACGCCCAGCAGCACCGGACCCCGGCCGCACGCAACTCGTCCCGATAGTAACGATCCATCGTCAGGAATACCGGTCGAAATCCAGCCTCCGGGTTGGCCACCATGTATTGATGGAGCGCCAGCAGGTTACCGTTGAGCTTGTGGCCGTACAGCACCACCAGGCCTTCATCCCGCCCGCTGCGTACGAAGCGCAGCATGGCACCCACGGCGGACATGACGAAGAAAGCCAGCAGGAGCAGCCAGTGGACCGGGTTGCCCTTGTCAATTTTCATCGCGCACGCCCAGCCTCCAACAGCAGATCTCCATAGCCCATGGCGATGGCCTGCCAGTTGAAGCGTTTCAGCAACCGGAGGCGTAGGCGTGCTGCGCTGGCAATTCCGCGCTCCGGGTTTTCCAGCATCTCCAGAACCCTGTCCGCCAGCGCAGCCGCATCGCCGGGAGGTACCAGCATGAACGCATCCTCGGATTGGTCCAGCACATCCCTGACGGCAGGAAGGTCGCCGACCACAACCGGGCATCCGCAAGCAATCGCCTCGACAGTGACCAGGCCGAGTCCTTCCCTGTCGCCACCGCGGGATTCCACGAACGGCGCCACGAACAGGGCTGATTGGCGGTAGAGCTGCGGCAGGTTGGCTTGGGGAACTGCACCCAAGAACCGTATGGAGCGCTCTACGCCCAAAGAGTCGGCCTGGCTCCGGAGTCTTGGCTCCTCAGGTCCGAACCCGGCAATCGTCAGGCGGACCCCAGGCCTGCTTCGAAGGATCCGCGGCATGGCGTCAATCAGGACGTGCGCGCCCTTCTTTTCCACAAGCCGCCCGACAAACAGCAGTTCATCCTGGTCACGGTCGCCATCGACCGGGGTGAAACGCCGATCCAGGTCCACTCCCATGGGCAGAACGCTGCTATCACCCAGGCCTGTTCGCTTCAACTCATCCTGCATGGCCCGGCTGACCACGGTAATCATCGCCGCCCGGCGACCGATGAAGCGTTTCAGGCAGTCGAACAGCCGGCCCTTTATTGCCCAAAGGTCGGCGCCGTGCGAGGTCACGACAAAGGGTATCCGGCTTCCGGGAAGGTATTGCAACAGCGCAGCGATCAGTCCCTGCGGAAACAGCCAGTGCGCATGGAGGACATCGGGACGAAGTCGCCGGCAAAGGCGCCAGGCGGCGACCCCTTGGGCAAGCAGAAAGCTTGGCACCAACAAAAGCTTCCACCGTTCACGACGCAGGTTCGTCACGATCCCGCCATCGTTTACCAGCGTCTCCCAACGCGCCGGCGCGTAACGATATCGATAAACCTCCACCCCCTCCAACGTCTCACTGGTTGAAGCCGACGCGGCATGGGGCACCAGGGCGATTACGCGAAAGCGATCGGTCATGCGCTTTGCCAGCTCGTGGACAAAGGCCGGCTCAGGATCGTCCAGCCACCGGGGATAAGTGGACGCCAACACAAGAAGGACCGGACGACGCTCCGGCCCCGTTCTCTCCTGCGATTCAAGCATCCCGGCGGTACGTCAGGGCGGTGATCTGCTCCGACACAAGCCCTACCAGAAAGACGATCACCGCAGCACTGAACAACAATAGACTCATGTTGGTGAATCGATGCATGGTGAAATAGGTATATGCGTAATAACCTAACCCAGTGAGGAAGAATGCCGTAGCAACAGGCACAAAAAGCTTCAGGGGTGAATACAAAGTCGCGATCCTGAAGATAATGAGCAGGAATCGGACGCCGTCCCGCATCGGCCGGATATGGCTTTTCCCGATGCGCTTGGCGACAGGTATCGGCTCATACACCACTGGATAAGCACTGCGAAAGAACGCCATCGTACAGGTGGTTGGATAGCTGAAGCCATTCGGGAGCAAATGGATGAATTCCATGAACTTGTCCGCTCGGGCTACCCGGAATCCCGAGGTCAGGTCTTTTACTTGGAAGCCCGTCATCCGGCTCGCCAACCAGTTGTAGAACGCGTTGGCCACACCGCGGTGCGCGCCGGCCTGCCCGGCCCAGTCCCGGGCGCCGACCACCATGTCATATCCCTCGTCCAGCTTGGACAGCAGGGCCGGGATACAGGCCGGATCATGCTGCCCGTCCGCGTCCATGAACACGAGGATCTCGCCAGTGGCCGCCCGAGCGCCGCGCTTGATCGCCGCGCCGTTGCCCATGGAGTAAGGAGCCGAGACCACCCGGACACCGTGTTCGGCGGCGATCTGCGCGGTCGCGTCGGTGGAACCATCGTCGGACACGATGATCTCTGCGGTCGGCAACTGGGCCCTCAGGGCGGGCAGCGTCTTACGCAACCCTTCGGCCTCGTTCTTGGCGGGCAGGATGACGGAAATCTTCATTGGGTCCCCTTTTAACCAAGGGTAGCCGCTGAATCGGGACTGCGGAAGGACCGCGGTCCGGAACCGTGACTGAGGCTCAAACCGTGGCCTGCCCCGGGTTGCGCCCAGCACGCGATGATGCGGTAAAGTCGCGCAAGCAAAGGGGAGATCGCCCAAAAATGAATGCAGTCGCTGCTGCCAACCTGGTCGGCATCACCGGCATCGCCCGGCGCCTGGTGCTGGATGGGGCCCTGGACGAAGCCAACGCCCGCGAGGCGCTGGACAAGGCCACGGCCGAGCGCAAGCCGGTCGCCACCTGGCTGCGCGAGAAGAAGCTGGTAACCGCAGCCCAGCTGGCGGCGGCGAATTCGATCGAGTTCGGCATGCCCGTGTTCGATCCGGCCACCATGGATGCCGAGCACAGCGCCATCAAGCTGGTCAAGGAAGAACTGCTGCGCAAGCACTGTCTGCTGCCTTTGTTCAAGCGCGGCGGCAAGCTGTTCGTCGGCACCTCGGACCCCACTGACACG
>JAJUGV010000062.1 GCA_029265795.1 Alcaligenaceae bacterium | reverse complement strand
GTGCTCATGCCCGGCACCGGCGCCTGCGCGCTGCCGGATGCCGTCGCGCTCACCCAACATGCCGTCACGGCCGGTGCGCCGGGTGTGCTGATGCTGCCGCCTTTCTACTACAAGGGCGTGTCGGACGACGGTGTCTTCGCCTATTACGCCGAAGTGATGGAGCGGGTGGGCAGTAGCGACCTAGGCATTTACCTGTATCACATCCCGCAGATGTCGCAGGTGCCGATCACGCTTTCAGTCATTGAGCGGCTGCTCAAGCGCTACCCGGACACCATCAAGGGCGCCAAGGACTCATCCGGCGATTGGGAAAACTCCAAGGCCATGATTGAGAGCTTTGGCCCGGACGGCTTCGCTGTATTCCCCGCCAGCGAATCGCTGTTGTCAAAGTCACTGGCCATCGGTGGGGCGGGTAGCATCAGCGCCACCGTCAACATGAACCCGGCCGGTATTCGTGCCCTTTTCGATGGATGGAACGGCGAACAAGGAGCAGAGCTGCAGGCCAGCGCGGACCGCATCCGCCAAATCTTTCAGGCCGTGCCCATGATTCCCGCCATGAAGCGGGTCGTGGCCGAGCACGCTAACCATGCAGACTGGAGTGTCGTTCGCCCGCCGCTGCGCGCGCTGGACGATGCGACCGCCGCCAGCGTATTGGACTCGCTTGAGAAGGCCGGATTTACGATGCCGGGGTATCCGGTTTAGCGTAGGGCCCCGGCGAGCGCCGGGGCTTCAAACTGCGAGGCGCCACGCCTGCTTACGCAGGCAGACGCTGAGCGGGTGAACAGCGATCAGAACGTGGGTGGCGTGTTCACCCACAGCACCTTGGTCGCCGTTTTGCTGGAGCTAGGATTGCCATAGCTGTGCTCGCTCTCCGACCGAAAGAAGAATGAGTCTCCCTGGTGCACGAGATGCGTTTTGCCATCGATCGTCAGCTCCAGCACCCCTTCCAGCACATACCCCATCTCTTCTCCCTCATGCTCGAGCGATTTTTCGCTGTAGGCGCCGGGCTCAATGATATGCAGATTGCCTTGTAGCAAATTGCCCGGGCGCGACGGCACGAGCTTTTGCAGTTGAATCGTGTGGCCTTTATGGTCCGTTGAGATAGTCGGACGGCTTTTCGCTCTGAGCACCACAGACGAGTCATCGTCGCCGTCGGCAAAGAGGGCAGACATATTCAGTCCCAGGGCGCTGCAGAGCTTGTGCAGCATCGTGATCGAGGGATTCGCCTTCCGGTTTTCGATTTTGGAAAGGGCGCTGACCGAACATCCGACTTTTTCCGCGAGCGCATGAAGCGTGAGCCCTCGCACAAGACGGGCATGGCGGATACGGACCGCGAGTCGGCTCGCATGTTCGGTGTCATCGCGCAGGGCTGGCGTCATGTCGTCGGTGCTGGTTTCAATCTTGAGGATCATAGCGGACCCAATTTGGTGCACTGCATGCGCAATTCTAGCGCATCGGTCAACTATCCTGCCTTATATTCAAACTTGTTGAATGAGCGGAAAATATCATTTACTCTTGAGTCAAAATATTGAAGGTCAGAAGATTTCCGCAGATGTATGCGTAGGCGGCCCCTAGCCGCTGTGTTTATCCAGAACCGGAGGAGGGTGGATGGAACAGAAGCTCATCAACGAAGTCAGCGATGCAACGGTTGGGGGCTATCGGCCCTACGGCTGGCATCATTGGCCGCAGTATCCCTGGATGTCGTATCAGTTCCGCCGGGTGCTGGGCGAGACACAGGATGGCGGCGGTGCCGTCAGCGAATGCTTCCAGACGGCAGACCGGATCGATCCGTCCGACAAGGAATCGTGGCATCGGGAATGGTTGCGGGTAGCTGACCGCAACCGCGAGAAGGGCGACGCAGAGGAAGCCAAGGGGCACATCATCACGGCCCAACATGCCTGGCTTCGGGCGGTCAATTACTACCGCCAGGCCGAGTTCTGGCTCGAAGGCACCGACCCCAGGCGGCTACAAGCGTTCGACAAACTGGAGTACTGCTCCGAGAAATGGGGCAGTTACCTGCGACCTCCGCTCGAGAAGGTTCGCATTCCGTATCTCGACGGCCAACATCTCTACGCCTACTTCCTGCGGTCTCCGTATAACGAGGAGGCTCGGCAACCCGTGCTGATGTGCTTTGGCGGGCTCGATTCCTTCAAAGACGAAATGTGGTTCATGGTCGCGCAGGGTGCGATCAAGCGCGGCATGTCCGTATTGATGGTGGATGGCCCCGGACAAGGTGGTACCTTGCGCCGGCACGGCATCGTCAATCGTCACGACTACGAAGTGCCCGTCGGGAAATGCATCGACTATCTTGAAACAAGGGCCGATATCGATCCTGATCGTATCGCCATGAGCGGCTCCAGTCTGGGCGGCTATTACGCAGCGCGTGCCGCCTCGTTCGAGCACCGTCTGGCAGCGGCCGTATCGCATGGCGCCATCTGGAGCGTCAACGAGCTTTGGGGTTCGGCAGACGACAGCCATGGCCTGGCCGGCCATATCCGATGGGTCTTCGGCGTAAGCAACATGGCCGAAGCATTCGAGAAGGGAAAGGCGTTTACGCTCGACGGCGTGATCGACAAGATCCGCTGCCCTTATCTGATTGTCCACGGTGGCTACGACGTACTGGGCGTAGATCAGGCCAACAAGGTCTACGAGTACGCCAAGCGGCACGGTGTCGATGTCACCCTGGACCTCATCGGTGCCGAAGAAACAGGCGCCGAACATTGTCAGCACGATAACCCGACCCTCGGTCAGGACCGAGTGAATGACTGGCTCGCCGATCGTTTCGGCATCAACCGGCAGGAGTGAGACCATGGCAACGCAACGACTTCGCAGAGCGTTCGTCTCTGCTGCGATTCTAGCTGTCCTGGGCAGCGGGGCGGCATATTCCCAAACCATGAAAATTGCGCACGTCGCGCCGCAGGGCGACCCGCGCGATACGGCCGCGCGGCATGTCGCCGCGGCCTTGAAAGAAGCAGGCGACTGCAAACTTGATGTGCGTGTTTTCCCGGCCGGGCAACTGGGTTCCACCACTGACCTGATCGAAGGCATGCAGCTCGGTTCGGTGGAAGCGGTCATTCTGCCAGGATCCTTCCTCGTGGGCTTCCAGCCCATCATGGGCCTGATGGACTTTCCCTATTTCTGGCCGTCCGATCTTGATGCCTTGCTGAAGCTTCACGAAAGCGATGCGGTTCGAGCCATGCTGGACACTACGGAACAGCAAGGCGTGCTGTCACTGGCCATCTGGCACACCGGCTACAAACAATGGACCGGCAACCAGCCACTGGCTGCGCCTGACGATTACAAAGGTAAGAAGGCGCGAGTCATGCCTTCTCCCATATTGATCACACAGCAAAAGGCGCTGGGGCTGATACCGGTGGACATGCCTTTCGGCGAAACCTACAACGCCCTTCAGTCGGGCGCCATCCAGGCACAGGAAAACCCGATTTCCACCAGCTACGTCATGCGGTTCTACGAAGTCCAGAATCACCTGACGCAGACCAATCACGGCACGCTCGATCAAGTCTTCATGGTGTCCAAGCCGTGGTTCGAAGGTCTTTCTGACGCTTGCCAGAGCGCCATACGCAAGGCGGTGGATGAAGGTCGCAAGGTGGTGGTCGACGAAACGCTGAAGCTGGATAAAAAAGGTCTCCAGGATATGCAGAAGGCCGGTGTGACGCTTGTGGAACTGTCGCCGGAACAGGTCACAACGTTGCGCGAGGCCACCCTCCCACCCGTCAGAAAGGAGTTCGAAAAGATCACGGGCGAGGCGGGCGCCAAGATCCTGAAGGCCGTCGAAGCCGAATTGCCAGGCAACGGGTGATGACATGCATGCGGCGGCCCGGATATTTCGCTATCTCGACGGCCTGATCAGCGTCGTGGCCGGTATCGCGCTGTGGGGCATGACGCTTGTGCTCTTCGTAGGCAGCGTATCGCGCTATTTTGCGGACGTTGCCTTCGTGGGCGGTGCCGAACTGGCGCGCTACCTCATGGTGTGGCTCACTTTCCTGGGCAGCTACCTGTTGGTGCGCGTGCAGCGGCACATCGTGGTCGATCTCCTCATCAATGCGGTGCCGCCCCGCACCCGTCGCATCATGATGCTGATCATCTCACTGGTCGGCGCCGTCCTCACCGGGTACCTGGCCTTCCTGGGGTGGCGGCTCACCTCCCTGATTTTTGGCACCGGGCAGGTCATGAGCAGCCTTCCTATCATGCGAGGCTGGATTTATCTCTCGGTCCCGGTGGGCTGCGGCCTGATGTGCGCGGCCTATGTTTTTGACTTCCTGGCACGGTTGTTTGATGTCCCCTTGCCCAAGCCGGAAGACTTCGACATGTCGCCGGAGATCCCCCAAGAGTCCCCGATCGTCCATGATGCGGCAGAAGCCGCGAAAGGGTAGTGAAGCATGGCAGCCACCTTGCTCGTCATCATTCTGCTGTCGATGCTGGTCCTGTCGTTTCCGATCTACATGGCGATACTTGCCGGTACGCTGGTGTCGTTCGAAACGATGGGGCCTGGCATGCCCGGTCAGGTTCTGCCTCAGCGCATGGTGGAAGGCGTCAATGTCTTCGCCCTGCTGGCGGTTCCGTTATTCATCTTTGCCGCCGATATCATCAGTCGGGGCCAGATCGGCCGAAGGCTGGTTGAGCTTGCGGAGAGCTTCGTGGGGCATCTGCGTGGGGGATTGGCCATCACCACAGTGCTTGCTTGCGCATTCTTCGGGGCCATTTCTGGAATCGGCGCTGCGGCTGTTGTCAGCATCGGCCCCATTGTTTATCCCGCGATGCGCCGGCAGGGCTACTCGCAGTCGTTTTGCGTGGGGCTGATTTTGTCGGCGTCCACTCTATCAATGTTGATTCCGCCCGGCGTGGCGATGATCCTCTACTCCGTGCAGGCCTCTACGTCGGTAGCGCAGGTATTCCTTGCGGGGCTAGCTGCCGGGCTGATCTATGTTGCCTTCTTGTGCGGCTATGCCTACGTGTATGCCCGCTCGGCGAAGGTCGGCGTCCAGCCGGCGTTGCCATGGAAAGAGCGCCTTAGGCGACTGTGGCGATCGGTATGGGCGCTGGGGCTACCGGCCGTAATATTCGGTGGCATCTATGGCGGGGTGTTTACGCCCACAGAGGCGGCGGCCGTGGCTTGCGTTTACGCTGCGCTGGTGGAGTGGCTGGTCTATCGGCAGCTCAGTTTCATGGAGCTGATAAAGATCACCCGCCCTTCGGCAATCATGATCGCAGCGTTGCTGATCCTGATCGCGGCGGGCAGTCTGATGACCTGGTTCCTGACCGTGGAAAACGTGCCGGCCATGATTGCCTCGATGCTCGAAGGCGCGCCGGCGGGTGCGGTGCTGGCGGTGGTGAACGTGCTGTTTCTCATCGCGGGGATGTTCATCGATCCGAACTCAGCGGTAATCGTCCTGACGCCGTTAATCCAGCCCACCGTCAACGTATTGGGCTTCGACCCTGTTCACCTTGGCGCAGTCATCGTCTTCAACCTTGCCGTTGGAATGATCACGCCGCCTTTCGGCTTGAACATTTTCATCGCGATGCCGACCTTCCGCATCACGTATGTGGATGCCATGCGTGGCGTCATACCGTTCATCGTGCTGAGCTTGATCGTACTGATTCTCATCACTTACATCCCCCCGCTCATTACCTGGCTTCCGCAGCTATCGCAGGTCTGATGCGATTGCTTGCGGCATCAAGAGAGCGTCAGCAAGGAGATAACGTCATGAATTTCGGAGTAGACACTGTAAAGCCGGTCGTGGTGGCCATCGATCTTCACCGCGGCCATCTCGATCCAGCCGTCGCTACCATGCCATTGACGCCGGAGAAGTCTCGCGAAGTGATCGAAGCGAATCGGCGGTTCTTTGATCGCTGCCGTGCGGCGGATATACCCATTGTTCACCTGCTCACTTACTACCGTAGCGTCGATGAAATTCGTAGCAATCCTTTCTGGCGTACGCGTGCGGAGGATCCCTCCGCCACCCGCAAACATGTCTTGAAGCACAACCTCTGGGATGGCGCCGGCGTGCAGGTCATGCCGGAGCTGCTGGAAGATGGTGACTGGATCGTCAATACCAAGCGGCGGTATGACTGCTTCATGGGTAGCGACCTCGAATTCACGCTGCGCAAGAATGGCTTCAATACACTGCTCATCACCGGAGTCAATACGAATTCGTGCGTGCTCGCCACTACAGTGGCCGCATGCGTGCGCGATTACGCGGCCGTCGTGATCGAGGAGTGTGTTGACACGATCGATGGCCCTACCGCTCATGCCGCCGCGCTCGAATGTGTACGCACGGCCTTCGGATGGGTCATGAGCGGCGAGCAAGCGGTCGAAGCCGTCGCCTCTGCTTCTCGGGTTGCATAGCACCATGGTCGATCGTGTTTCGATGTATGTGGGCGGGCGGCACTGTCCTGCAATGGGTGGCGAGTGGCTCGAGATCGAGAATCCCGCGGATAGCCGCGCCTTCGCCTGCGTGCCGCGCGGGGCGGCGGAAGATGTCGATCAAGCCGTTGAGCATGCCCAGCGAGCGCAGTTCGCATGGGCGTCGTCGGCGCCGTCGCAGCGCGCGGCAATACTCGAGCGCTTGGCGCGCATGTTGCGTGAGCGGCTCGACGACTTCATCCAGATGGAGGTGCGCCAGACGGGCCGACCACTACGAGAAATGCAGGCTCAGCTGGCACGGCTACCGGAGTGGTATGAGTACTTCGCCGCGGTCGCGCGCACGCATGAGGGACGGCTTCATCCCTTTGAGGGGGACTTTCTGAACTACACGCAGCGTCGCGCCATTGGTGTGGTCGGACTCGTGACGCCGTGGAACCACCCTCTGCTCATTCTCACGAAGAAGCTGGCTCCCGCCTTGGCTGCCGGAAACACTGTGGTTGCCAAACCGAGTGAGTTGGCCCCCATCACTGTCGTGATGTTGGCCGAGCTTTTCACAGAAGCCGGCCTGCCGGCCGGCGTGTTCAATGTGGTCACCGGTCTGGGTGCCGAGGCGGGTAAGGCACTTTGTGAGCATCCAGGAATCGCCAAAGTCGACGTGACAGGCGGTACGGAGACCGGGAGACATATCGGCCAATTGGCCGGGGCGGGGCTCAAGGGCTTCGCCGCCGAACTTGGAGGCAAAGGCTCCGTCCTCGTCTTCAATGACGCCGATGTACGGGCCGCCGTGAGCGGCGCCCTGTTCGCGTCCTTCATCGCCACGGGGCAAACCTGCGTGCAAGGCGCGCGGATCCTCGTAGAGAAAAGTATCTATTCCGAGGTGGTCGAGGACCTGGTTCTGCGCACTGAGGCATTGCGCCTGGGCGATCCCTTGGACCCGGCGACCCAGATCGGTCCGTTGGTGTCGCGGCGGCAGATGGAGACCGTACTGCGCTACATCGACATTGGAAAACAGGAAGGGGCCACGCTTTCATGTGGGGGGGAGCGAGCGACCGAAGGTGATCTGGAACAAGGCTATTACGTGCGGCCGACCGTTTTTACGAACGTATCCCCTGGCATGCGGATCGACCAGGAAGAGATCTTTGGTCCGGTCGCCTGCGTCCTTCCGTTCGATGGAGAGGCGCATGCCGTCGAGCTCGCCAACGCGACCCCATTCGGCCTGGCCGGTAGTGTCTGGACTGGTGATATCGCTCGAGCGCACCGGCTTGCGCGGCAGCTGGACATGGGAATCGTGTGGGTCAATACCCATCACCGAATCGATCCTTCGTCCCCATGGGGGGGCTTCAAGGATAGCGGGGTGGGCGGTGAAAACGGCATCGCCGCTTATGAGTCCTACACCCGTGTCCAGAGCGTCGTCGTGAACACGTCCAGCGACCCCTTCGACTGGTTCGCCGAGGACGGAAAACAAAAAAGGTATAGCTGACATGCGTATTGACATGCATAGCCACGTGATCCCACCTGGCATGATTGCCGCCATCGAGGCGGATCCGCGCGCGTTCCAGGCGCGGATTGAGGGAGAGGGAGACAATCGACGCATCGTGCACGATCAGGGCTACGTCTATCCCATGTTCCGCGAATTCTTCGATCCTGAAGCCAAGATCGACACCATGGATCGGCGGGGTCTGGATGTTTCCGTTATCTCGCCCGCACCGCCCATGTTCTATTACTGGGCCGATGCCGACCTTGCACTGAAAGTCGCCGGGCTGGTCAACGACGGGGTCGGTGAAATGGTGGCTAATCACGGGCAACGGCTACGTGGCATGGCCACGATTCCCATGCAACATCCTGACGCGGCGGTGGCCGAGCTGGAACGGGCCGTGCGCGAGCATGGGTTCAAGGCCGTGGAAATAGGGACCTCGATCGAGGGTGAGCAGCTTGCCGACTCCCGGTTCAGGCCAGTTTTACGCCGGGCGGCTGAGCTGGGAGTCTTCGTTTTCGCTCATCCCTACTACGTGGGTACAAAGTCTGGCCTGAGCGATTATTACCTTACCAACCTGATAGGCAACCCGCTCGACACGGCAGTGTGCGTCTCCAACCTGATCTTCGGCGGGGTGATGGACGAACTGCCGGAACTACGCGTTCTGCTGGCGCATGGTGGCGGGTTCACCCCCTACCAGATCGGCCGCCTCGTACACGGTCACAAGGTGCGCCAGGAAGCGCGTGTGCATACGAACACCGATCCCAAGTCCCTGCTCAAGCGTTTCTATTTCGATAGTCTGGTCTTCGATCCCGAAGCGCTGCGCTACTTGATCGACCTTGTCGGAGCCGACCACATTGTTATCGGTACTGACACGCCCTTTGACATGCGTGACGACGATCCGCTGCAAACGCTGCAGCAGGTGCCCGGCATTACCGAGCACGAGCATGGAGAAATCTGCTGTGGCACAGCGCTACGGCTGTTGGGAGAGGGGCGGTAGCGGTTGTTGCGGTAAGAGTTTTTGAATCGTGGGAGGCGCCACGCCCGCTTACTCGGGCAGACGCCGCGTGATAAGTGCAGCCTGGGCCTCAAGTTCCGCCACTAGCGCTTTCGCTGCTGGTGAAAGGTGCCTGTCACGGCGGTAAATGATGCCGATTGTTCTGTGTGCGCTTTCGTCTTCTACGGGGCGATAGGACAGCCCATTCAATTGCAGGGACGGAAGCGCCAGCCGCGGCAGTATTGCAGTACCCAGGCCCTGACGCACGAGCAGCACCGACGTGGTCATATGCGTTACGTCGTAACGAAGCCCCTGACCCGCTTCGCCTTGCTTCACCGAACGGTCAAACTGCATGCGGGCGCTCGAGCCTTGCGATAGCAGGATCAAGTCACGATGCACGAGGTCTTGCCAGTGCAACGCCGGCATGTCGCCAATCTGAGCTCCCTCTTGATACACGGCATAGAAGCTGTCCTCCACCAACGGTATGAAATTGAGGTCGGACGCCTCAACCAAGAGCGTTGCCAAGGCGATCTCTATCTGGTTGGTCCGAAGCATGAAAATCAATTCATCGTTGTGGGCCTCCACAACCCGTACCTGTAACGCGGGGTGATTCCGATTGAGCGCTCCTAACGCCGGGGGGACCAACGTCAAGCTTGTGGAGGGAAGAGCGCCAACGACCACGCCACCGCGGCGGACCTCGGCCAAATCGGACATGCTGCGATACGCTTCTTCCAAGTCAGCAATGGGCCGTGCAACGCGGTCCAGAAGGTCCTTGCCCGCAGTCGTAAGCGAGATGCTGCGTGTGGTGCGCTCGAACAGCTTCAGATCGAGGATCTTCTCCAGGTCTTGTATTAATGCAGTGAACGAGGGCTGCGTCACGCCAAGTTGATCGGCGGCGTGAGTGAAGGAACCCGTTTCGACCGCCAGAAGAAATGCCTTGAGCGACCGGTATTTAATGTTGTAGATCATCGTTAGTCATTTAGATAGCCGTATCCTAATAATATGCCTTTCTTATCTAATTGTTGCTATTAATCTTCGGCGCTAGTATGTTTATCGCTCGCTTCGGACGGAGGGGGCAGCCACGATAAATACTACGAGGAGAACAATATGGCGAGTTATCGCTCGGTTATCGGCGCCGTTGCCGGCGTCCTGAGTTGCTTGACGATGGTTGCTGCCCCAGCACAAGCCGCCGAAGACTTTCCGAACAAACCAGTGACGATTGTGGTGCCATTCCCCCCGGGAGGAGCAACCGATGTGATTGCGCGTCTTGTCGCTGACAAAGTGTCTCCTGCCTGGGGCCAGCCGATTGTCGTGCGCAATCAGCCTGGTGCCGGTACTACGGTGGCGGCTGAACAAATATCCCGAACGGACCCTGACGGCTACACGTTGTATATGACAACGGCATCACACACTATCGGTGCCAATCTCTATAAGAATCTCAAGTACGACGCCGTTAAAGATTTCACGCCAATATCGCTCAGCGCCACCATCCCTTTGGTCCTTCTTACGGCTCCCAACGTTCCCGTCACGGATCTGTCCAGCTTGCTTGAGTTCGCCAGAAAGTCGCCGGATGGAATCACCATGGCTTCAAGCGGTAACGGAACGCCAGGCCATCTCACCGGCGAAACCTTCAAGGCGCTAGAGAAGCTCAATCTGATTCATGTTCCGTACCGCGGTGATACGCCGATGCTGACCGATCTGCTCGGTGGACAGGTGCAAATGGCGTTTGTGACCTTGTCAGCCGCGCTTCCCTATCTTCAGGACGGCCGCCTTAAGCCGATTGCTCTGGCGCACGGAAGCCGTATTGACGCCATCAAGGACGTACCTACGATGGAAGAGCTTGGCTACAAGGACTTCCGCTATGCGACCTGGTTCGGATTGCTGGGTCCCGCTGGAATCGACGAGGCAACGAAGCAGACAATCTACAAGTACGTGAATGATGCAGTGGCGTCGGAGGACCTGACGGAGCGTTTCATCAACATGGGCGCGCAAGTGAACAACAGCTCCCCTCAAGAATTCGAAGATTTCATTAAGGATGAAATCGAGAGTTGGGGCGACGCAGTGCGGTTGTCCGGTGCCAGTGTCGACTAAATCAAGTCACACGGCCAGCATGCCAACAGAAACGAGATACAGATAATGAACACACTGAACGAAGACACAATGCGTCGTTGCGCGCCCATTGCGACCAGTACCTGGGCGGATGCTCTGGATGTACTGGGCATCCATGGGGTAGTGCAAGGGATTACCTTGCGAGCCGGCACAGGGCGGGTGATAGGCAAGGCGGTTACCGCGCGACATGTCTGTGGCAGCCTGGGAGACTTCGGCCGTGCTGATTTTGCAGTCGGGAAGCTTGTCGCCGCCACCGGGCCAGGAAAGATCCTCATGGTCGATGTTGGCGGACTCGCAGTATCAACGTTCGGCGGTATTGCATCGACGGCTGCGTCCCGTCAGAACGCTACGGGCGTCATTATTGATGGCGCCTGTCGTGATGTTGATGAGATTCGCGAAACCGGCCTCTGGATGGCCACAAGACACGTGACGCCGCTCACGGGCAAAGGCCGTCTGAAGCTGGTCGAAATGGGCGGGCGGGTTTCCATCGGCGGCGTAAGCGTCTGCGAGGGCGACCTGGTCGTCGGCGACGACACGGGAATAGTCGTTATCCCCCAACAACGTCTGGAAGAGGTATTGGCAGCCGCCGAAGCCGCCCTTGCCGTCGATGACGCAGTGCTGGCTGGTGTCAAGTCGGGCAAAACCTTCGCGGAAGCCGCCGCCGCAGCTAACTACATTCCTCTGACGGAGTAGTGGCATGAGCGGTCCGTATCAGATCGTGCAGATCGCCTCACTGGGCGACGACGTTGACGCCGAGCTTGCACGCCGGTATCGCGTGTTGCCGCTTTGGAATGAAGCTGATCTTGAAAATATGGTGGCGCCGGCGCGGGATGCATCAGTGCTGATTACCTCCGTCCGGCGCGGTCTGCGCAGTAGCCTGATCGATAAGTTGCCGAACTTGGGTGCAGTGTGTAGTTGGGGAGTAGGGTACGAAACCCTGGACGTATCCGCTGCACGGGAACGTGGCATCGTATTAAGCAACACGCCACATGTTCTGGATAACTGCGTCGCCGATCTGGCATGGGCTTTGATGTTCAGTACGGCTCGCCGTACGAGCGTGGGTGATCGGTACGTCAAAGGCGGACAGTGGACTGAGATCGGCGCTTTCCCATTAAGCACCCGGGTGTGGGGCAAGCGTCTGGGCGTGGTCGGACTGGGGCGCATTGGTATGGCCATCGCCCGACGGGCGATGGGCTTCGACATGGAAGTCCGCTATCACAATCGCAGTGAGCGGCCCGAGGTCCAATACCAGTACGAGCCTTCATTGCTGGCTCTCGCCGAGTGGGCGGATTTCCTCGTTCTCGCTTGTCCCGGCGGCCCCGAAACGCGGCATATCGTGAATCGAGACGTTTTGAAGGCGCTCGGCTCCACAGGCATCCTTGTGAATATTGCCCGCGGCACTGTTGTGGACGAGTCGGCCATGGTGGAAGCCCTGGCGAGCGGGGAGCTTGGGGGAGCTGGTCTGGATGTCGTCGCCAACGAACCGCACGTGCCGCCTGAGCTCTTCACAATGGACAATGTCAGCCTTATGCCCCACGTTGGCAGTGCGACGCTTGAGACGCGCTCCGATATGGCGCGCCTGGTCATGCAAAACGCAGAGTCCTTTCTCGAGCACGGTCGTCTCTTGACACCGATTGTGTAGGAGTCCGCATGTCTGCAGTCGAGCAGTTGCGTGCCATTGTCGGGCAGCGGCATGTCCTTGTTGGCGAGGAAGCTGCACCTTACTTAACTGATTGGCGCAGGACACGGACTGGACGCGCGCTGGCCGTGGTCAGACCAGCGAATACTGCGGAGACCGCAGCAGTCGTCAAGTTTTGTGCCGATAACGTGGTGCCCATCGTGCCCCAAGGCGGTAATACGGGTCAGGTTGCTGGTGCGACTCCCGACGACTCAGCGAGGGCGATTGTCCTGCATACCGGTCGAATGAACCGGATCCGCGATATTGACGTTGTTAACGACACCATGGTCGTGGAGGCCGGTTGTGTGCTCCAGGAGGTTCAGGCGGCGGCTCGCGCGGCGGGACGGCTTTTCCCGTTATCTCTTGGCGCGGAAGGCAGCTGCTTCATCGGCGGCAACCTGGCTACGAACGCCGGTGGTACGCAGGTGCTCAGTTACGGGAATGCGCGTGAGTTGGTTCTCGGGCTTGAGGTGGTTCTGCCGAACGGCGAGATCTGGGATGGCCTCCGCCATCTGCGTAAGGACAACACCGGTTTCTCACTGCGAGACCTTTTTGTAGGCAGCGAGGGGACATTGGGTGTAATTACGGCGGCCGTTTTACGGCTCCATCCATTACCGCGTGCCGAACATACGGCTCTACTTGCATTGGACAGCATCGACTCAGCCACGCAGGTTTTCGAGCGCGCCAGGTCACGCTTCCATTCCGCTTTGACCGCGTTCGAGATTATGTCGGACGCTTGCCTCGCGCTGGTAGCAGAAACTTTCCCGCAGTTGCGCTCACCTATCAAGCCCGGCCCGGAAGCTTCGGCCCGCTGTTATGTCCTTCTTGAGGTGGCGGAGCATGACGGGGCTGACGATATGGGTGATGTGTTTGCCGAATTCTGTGCTCACGCTTGGGATGACGGGCTGCTTCAAGACGCCGTCATTGCGACTTCAACGGCACAGCAGACGGAATTATGGACACTACGCGAGAGCATCACTCTAGCTCTTGCTTCAGCGGGGTACTGCGTGAAGCACGATATCTCGTTGCCGATTTCGGCGATCCCTGGATTCGTGCGGCAAAACAGCGATCAACTCGCCTCCAAGTTTCCCGAGGCGCGGCTGATGGTATTCGGGCATCTGGGCGACGGAAACCTTCACTACAACGTGCTGCTGCCTGATAGTGCAGATCCAGCCCGCGAATCACTCGAGACCTCCATTCAGCGTTGTGTGCATGATCATGTCGTTGGGCTGGGCGGCTCAATTAGTGCGGAGCAGGGCATAGGCGGCAAGCGTACAAGCGACCTGGAAAAGTACAAATCACCAGTAGAGCTTCGTCTGATGCGTGACATCAAGCGGGCGCTCGATCCCATGGGCATCATGAATCCGGGCAAATTATTCACATGACTACGCCGCGAGCAAGTTCACGGCAGCGCCGTCGCGCTGCCGACGCTTTTTCTATTGAAGAGCTTCGCCAAAGAAGTGCCAAGGTACTGCCGAAAGGCATATTCGACTTCTATGACGGAGGCAGTGAGGACGAATCGACGCTAAAGGAAAATCGAGAACAATTTTCCCGATATCGATTCATTCCCAAGTATCTCTGCAATGTCGCCGAAATCGACACCGGCACCGATCTGTTGGGTACGCAGGCATCATTGCCGATTGCCATCTCACCGACCGGCGCAATCGGATACGGCTGGCCTCGTGGTGAGATCGCGATAGCTCGTGCGGCGCGAGACGCCGGTGTCCCGTACACCTTACCGACATCCTCAACCTGCTCTATCGAGCGACTGGCGCACGCGGTGCCTGACGGACGCTTATGGTTCCAGGCCTACATGCTTCGGAAACGCGACTTCACGCTGGGGCTGATCGATAAGGCCAAAAAGGCCGGCTACGAAGCGCTGATTATCACCGTCGACATGCCGACGGGCGGAAAACGCGAGCGCGACATGCGCAACGAGTTCGGCTTGCCGTTTCGCTTTACGGCAAAGAATGTATTGGATTTCGCCACCCACCCGGGATGGGTGGCCCGGTTGCTGCGCCACGGCATGCCCGTGCTTGAGAATATGGTCGGTTTTGTACCCGACAACATCAGCACATCCGCGATCGCCTCTTCCGTCGGGAAGAATTATGACCCCGCCTTTTGCTGGGATGACCTTGCCCTCATTCGAGATCGATGGCCGGGCCGGCTTCTTATAAAGGGTCTCCTGCACCCAGGAGACGCTCAGCGGGCGAAGCAACAAGGCTTTGACGGCATCATCATCTCGAACCATGGCGGCCGGCAGCTCGACGGCGCGGTCGGTACGCTGGAAGCGTTGCGCGCGATACGCCGGGCTGTCGGTGCCGAGATGCACCTCCTGCTTGATGGCGGCGTGCGCCGCGGCGCTGACATTATCAAAGCAATCGCGCTTGGCGCAAACGCAGTGATGATCGGTCGTCCCGTTCTATACGGCGTAAGCGTGGCCGGACAAGCCGGTGTAGAGCGCACTCTCTTCCTGCTGAACGACGAGCTGACTCGGACCATGCGCCTGTGCGGCGCTGCGAATATCGGTGAGATCACCCCCGAGCTTCTCGGGCTGCACACCATCTGAATTATTCAAAGGAGACAAGCAAACATGAAGGCTCTAGGCATATTCGCACTCGCCGCCTGTCTGGCGGCGCCGATAGTTCATGGTGCCGCCGCATCGGCAGCATCCACGTACCCGGAGCGGCCCGTGCGTCTGGTGGTGCCATTCCCACCGGGCAGCACGACTGACGCGATGGCGCGTTTCCTTGCCGATCAGGTTTCACCGACGTTGGGCCAAAGCCTGGTTGTGGCCAATAAGGCCGGTGCCCAAGGCGCTATTGCGGCGTCCGAAGTCGCACGTGCGGACGCCGACGGCTACACGCTGCTGGTGGGGACCAATTCTACGCAAGCCGCGAATCTTTACCTGTCGGACTCCCTCCCTTATGACCCCCGTGAGGACTTCGCAGCTATCACTCAGTTCACTATAAATCCGTTGGTGCTGGTTGTGCGCGCGGACCTTCCCGTGGATGATCTGCCGGCATTCCTCGAATACGCGCGTGAGCGGCCCAATGAATTGAACTACGGCGTCGGTAACACTGGCAGCCTGGTGTCCGCGCAGCTGCTGAACCGTATGGCCGGGCTTGAGGCAGTGGGCATTAACTATCCTGGTTCACCGCAGGCCATAACGGATTTGCTGGGCGGGCGTTTGCATTACATGGTCACCGACGTTTCCGTTGTGCGCCCACACGTTGAGGCGGGGAAGCTAAAAGCTTTGGGAGTGACCACTGTCCAGCGCGTTCCGGCGCTGCCCGATGTTCCCACGATCGCAGAGGCCGGTCTGAAGGGCTATGAATTCTCTTCGGCATGGGGTGGCCTGTTTGCCCCAGCGGGGACCCCGCCCGACATTCTTGAAAAACTCAACGCAGCATTCGTGACCGCGCTGAAGAGCCCCGAAGCCAAGGCGTTCTTCGACAAGCAGGGACAGATCGCCGCGCCGCGCACGGTCGCGGACTTTGATCGCTACGTCAAAGAGGAGCACGCCACATGGAAGACGCTGATCGAGCAAGCCGAGATCGGTAAGTGAGGCGGTAACGCTTTTCACATAGCTGGAATCGAACGAAAGCCGCTGCATGGTCCAATGCAGCGGCTTTCTCATATACGGCAGTTCTTATGCGCCGCATTGTGTGGCGGCGCATTGAACATGTCCGGTCCTATGCCTGATGTGGCGCGAGGGGCACTGCCGGTTTCCCCCACTCATCCCAGATCTTGGCAACGGCGGCATAGTCGTCTCGTCCGTGCCCAGCGCACTGGGCCATTTCGTACACACAGTGCGCGCCTTGGATCGCGAAAAGCGG
>JAJUGV010000041.1 GCA_029265795.1 Alcaligenaceae bacterium | reverse complement strand
CTGGAAGACATTGCGCGGACGCGCTGCTGGATTGTCGGGCTTGCCATCGAAAAGGCGGTGTTGCTGGGTGATGCCAAGTGGGAGGAGGACGTATTACTGAGTTTTCATCGTCTTTCGAAGACTCCGCGGTATCTGGATGCAAATACCAAAAAGCTGAATCCCGAGTACGACATCATTCACCGGCAGTTTCATTCCACCCTTATTTCAGGCTGCGGTTCTAAGAAGTTGGTCGAGATCTGCAAGGATCTGTTCAACCATGCGGAACGCTATCGCATGCTGTCGCGGGCGGTTTCGCCAAGCCCAAGGGAAGACGAGCACAGGCTTATTGTCGATGCGGTGTTGGCTCGTAAGGTCGATGAGGCCGTCAGGTTATCGGTCAACCATATACAGGCGACGGCGCAAAAAGCGCTCGAAAACCTAAGCGACTGAAAGCACCTTTTTGAATAGTTCGATAAACGCCAGGGTACGCTGAGGCAGAAGGCGTCGCCCCGGGGTAACACACCAGATGACGGTCTCAGGCAGGCGCCAGCCGGGCAGCACTTTTTCCAGTAGGCCGCTTTCCACTTGAGGTTGGGCGAAGCGTTCCGACAGGCCGACGATGCCCAAACCCTCGATGGCCAGTTCTTGTTGCAGCCCCAAGGAATTGGCCGCCAAGAAGTTGTGAGGTCGGCCTTCCCAACGTTCATTGCCTTGCGTGAGTCGCCAGGTCTCTTGTTCGCCGCCACTCGTCACAAGCACCAGGCCCGTGTGATTGACTAGGTCGGTGGGCGTATCGGGTCTGCCATGTCGTTTTAGGTAATCGGGGCTGGCGTACAGGCTATTGTGCTGTGTCATGATATGGCGTGCCACCAGCGAGCTGTCGTCGGGCAGTTGCGCGGCGGCCCGTACCGCAACGTCGAACCGTTCGGCAATGATATCTACGCGGCGCGAAGACAGGTCGAGTTCAAGCCGAACGTTGGGGTACTGGCGCGAGTATTCGGTCGCCACCTTTACGATAGACAGCTCGCGGAACTCAGGCGGTAGAGAGACTCGCAAGGTGCCATGCGGAGTGACCTGCCTGTGTTGGGCCAGCGCAGTGGCCGCTTCGGTTTCGTCGCTCAGGCGCCTGGCGTATTCCAATATATTCTCGCCGAAGTCGGTAAGAACCAGACGGCGGGTACTGCGTTGCATGAGTCGTTCTCCCAGCTCATCTTCCAGCTCCGATACGCGTCGAGACAAGGTGGATTTGGGCAGGCCCGTCAATTCAGATGCCCTGGTAAAACTGCCTGCGTCAATCACATGGGCGAACAGAATCAAATCATTCGCATACAGTTTGATGGTCGACATCACAGCCCCTTATTGTTCCAAATATGGAATTATTATAGCTTGATATGGTTGTTTTTCTCCATATTTACTTTTAATAGAATAACGCTATGGAACCAATCGCGCTGGTGAGAGTCTGCTTATTTTTATGAGCAAGGTCTAGGCCGGCATTTTCGGATAAGAAGATGAATCAAGGCTATACACGTACCGCAATCTTTCTGCACTGGCTGATGGCGTTCGGCCTCATCGGGGCATTTGGTCTCGGAGTCTATGTGGAAGGGCTGCCGTTCTCGCCGAGCAAGCTGAAGCTGATCTCGTGGCACAAATGGGCCGGCATGACGTTGTTGGGGCTGGTGGTGGTGCGTCTGCTGTGGCGCTTCACTCATCGCGCGCCCGAGCTGCCGGGACAGATGACACCCATGGCAAGAATGGCGGCGCACGCAGGGCATTGGTTGTTGTATGTCCTGATGGTGGCGATTCCACTGACGGGCTGGTTGGCCAGCTCGGCGCAGGGGATATCCGTGGTCTGGCTGGGGGTCTGGCAGCTGCCCGACCTCATCGGCAAGAATCCCGATTTGGGTACGCGTCTGCAGGACGCTCATATGGTGCTGAACTATCTGCTGCTTGCGACCGTCGTAGGTCATGTTCTGGCAGCGGTACACCATCATTTCATCAAGAAGGACACCGTGCTGGCCCGCATGCTGCCCTTCCTGGGCAGGTAATTAATGGGCATTCAGACATTCAGAATCTTTCGTGGAGCACAATTCATGAGCATTTCGTTTTTACGACCTTTAGCTCTGGCGGCGGCGCTGGCCCTGGGAACCGTCGGCACAGCGGCGGCAGTGGAGTACACGTCGCTCGACGCCGAAGCCAGCAGCATTTCCTTCGGCTACAGTCAGATGAACGTCAAAATGGATGGCAGCTTCGGCGAGCTGAAGGCTACCGAACTGAGTTTTGACCCCGCCAAACCAGAGGCCGCCAAGGTCGTGCTGGAAGTGGTGCTTGCAAGCATAGATGCGGGTTACGCCGAGGCCAATACGGAACTGGAAAAGGGTGAATGGCTGGCTATTCCCGAGCATCCCCTGGCGACCTTCACATCAAAGAAGGTAGAAGCCGTGGGGGATGGCCAATTCCAGGTCACGGGAGATCTCTCTATTAAAGGTGTTACCAAGGAAATCACGGCGCCCTTCAACTTTAAGGAAGAAGGGGGCGCTGGGGTGTTCGAGGGTGGTTTCACCTTCGAACGGGCGGATTTCAATGTGGGCGAGGGTGAGTGGAAGGATTACAGCATCGTCGCCAACGACATAGAAATCCGTTTCAAGATTATCGCTAAACCTTAAACGCACTGCGAAGCAGGTATCGCAGACCCACTAACTACTGAACAAACCAGGAAGACAAATGAAAAAAACGCTTATTGCTGCTGCTTTCGCCGCTTTCTTCGCCGGCCAGGCTGTCGCCGCCCCACAAACCTATACGGTGGATTCCAGCCACACATTCCCGCGCTTCTCGTACACGCACATGGGCATGTCCAAGCAGATTCTGCGCTTTGACACCACGACCGGTACGGTGGTGCTCGATAAAGAAGCCAAGGAAGCGAAGGTGGACGTCACCATCGATATGACCTCCGTCAGCACCGGCTCCGAAGCCTTTAACGGCCATATTCAGGGCGAAGACTTCCTGGACACAGCAAAGTATCCCACCGCCACCTTCAAGTCGACCAAGGTGGTGTTCGAGGGCGACAAGCCTGTCAGCATTGAGGGTGACCTCACCATCAAGGGCATCACCAAGCCGGTAACCCTTACCGTGACGTCATTCTTCAATGGCCCGCACCCCATGCTAAAGAAGGATGCCATCGGCGCGAACGCCACCGCGGTCATTTCGCGCAGCGAGTTCAACGCGGGTAAGTTCGTACCCGCCGTGGGCGACGAGGTGACCCTTGATATCGCTTTGGAGGCGATTGCCGAATAATTATTTGGCCGCTTCGGGTATGAAATGGGGGGGTTGACGGCCGGTGTGGCCGTCAGCCCCCTTATTTATGAGCGCGAGTGTCAGAGCCTGACAGCATTCAGTGCGTCAGAAAACTTGCCGACCATGTCGCCAATCTGGGCTTCGGTAATGATTAGCGGCGGGCAAAACGCAAGTGTGTCCTGAATGGCGCGCAGAATGAGGCCACGCTCCTGGGCATTTTGCATGACTCGCGCACCGACTTGGCCGAGCGGATCGAATTGCCGGCGGCTCGCCTTGTCGGCGACCAGCTCTACAGCCGCGATCAGACCCAGGCCGCGGACTTCGCCCACCAAGGGGTGGTCTTGCAGTGAGCGCAGCGATGTTTGCAGAATCTCGCCCATGCGCGCAGCGTTCTCGACCAGGCCTCTTTCTTCGATGATGCGGATATTTTCGAGTGCGACCGCACATGCGGCGGGGTGGCCGCTGGTGGTATAGCCATGGCCGAACACGCCCAGTTCACCCGTGTATTCAGTGATTACCCGTTGTACCTGTTCGTTCATCAACACGGCAGCCAGCGGCAGGTAGCTGGAGGTCAGCTGCTTGGACATCACCATGATGTCCGGCTGAATGTTGAACTTTTGCGAACCAAAGAGGGTGCCGAGCCGACCGAATCCCGTGATGACCTCATCGGCAATTAAAAGCACATCGTGTTTGCGGCAGACTTCCTGAATCTTTTCCCAGTAGCCGGCCGGTGGCACGAGTACCCCGCCGGCACCCATGACGGGCTCGCCGATAAAAGCAGCCACGGTTTCGGGGCCTTCCGCTTGAATCAGGGCATCCAGTTCTGCGGCGAGCCGGCCGGCGAATGCTTCTTCCGTCTCGCCGGGCAGCGCTTCCCGGTAGAAGTGCGGCGTGCTGACGTGCTTCATGCGGGGCAGGGGCAGGTCGAATCCCTTATGGTTGGGGGCGAGACCGGTCAAGCTCGCCGAAGCGACCGTGACACCGTGATAGGCGCGCTTACGAGCGATGATTTTTTTCTTGTCAGGGCGCCCCAGCGCATTGTTGTAATACCACACCATCTTGATGACGGTGTCGTTAGCTTCTGAGCCCGAGTTAGTAAAGAACGCACCGCTCATGGCGCCGTCAGTCAGCTGCACGAGCTTTTCTGCCAGCTCAATGCTGGGGGTGTTCGCCTTGTGTGTAAACGTGTGATAGAAGGGCAGCTTCTGCATTTGCCGGGTCGCGGCTTCGACCAGCCGGCTTTCATTGAAACCGACCGCCACACTCCACAGGCCGGCCATGCCTTCAATATAGCGACGCCCCTGGTCGTCGTACACATAGATGCCTTCGCCTCGCTCTATCACAAGTGGCCCGACCTCTTTGTGCTTCACTGCATTGGTATAGGGATGCAGGTGATAGGAGATATCCCGGCTACGGGTATCAGTGGGAAATGCATCTACCGGTTTGTTCATTTGCTGCACTCACTTGAAGTAATAAAGGGGATAAGGCTGGACCGCCCTGCCTGGGCTATTACTGTCCCTCCTGCCTATGGTGTTTATTGTTTGGTAAGAATATACCCCGTTGACACCCCTTTGCAGCAATACCCCTCAGCGCAGCAGTTTGCCGGGCTGTAGATCAAGCCTCATGGACTCCTTGACCTCCTCCATGACGGCAAAAGTGCGGGTCTCACGCACGCCCGGAAGCTCCCATAACACCCGTCCTGCAAACTCACGGTAGCCGTCCATGTCATCGTGGCGGGTCTTCAGCAGGTAATCGAATCCGCCGGCCACCATGTGGCATTCCATGATTTCCGGGTGCACGTGTACGGCCGCTTTGAACTCATCGAAGACGTTCAGCCCGCTGCGATCCAGCAACACCTGTACAAAAACCAGCAGGCCCGCGTGCAGCTTGCGCGGGTTAAGCCGGGCTTCGTACCCGAGTATGTAGCGCTCACGTGTCAGACGCTGCACCCTCGCCAGCACGGCGGTAGGCGACAGGGAGACCGCTTCGGCGATACGGGTGTTGGCCATGCGCCCGTCCCGCTGCAGCAAGTCCAAGATTTCCACATCAATCCGGTCCAGTGGGTGATCGTCTGTGTTCATTAATTTTTGCTCTATCAAATAGCGTAAATATAGTGAATAACGTCACATAAAAAGCAATACCATTATATGAAACTCAGCCCTTGTTCTTGGAAAGGCTGGAATTTTTTCGGAGGCAATCTTCATGTCTGCGGTATCCACACCCGTAAACCCGCTTTCCCAAAACCCGTTTGCGGATATCACGCCCCTGCCAGGCCGTAGCGACTTACGGCGGGCGATCACGGCGGCGTGGCGGCGGGAGGAACCAGAGCTGGTCGCCGACCTGGTGGAAGCGGCACGCCTTCCGCAGGCGATGGCCGAGCGTAGTCATGCCTTGGCCGTGCAGATGACGCAAGGTCTGCGCGATCGCCGCGGTGCCATCGGCAAGTCAGGCCTGGTGCAAGGTTTATTGCAGGAGTTTTCGCTTTCATCTCAGGAAGGGGTCGCACTGATGTGTCTTGCGGAGGCCTTGCTGCGCATTCCGGACACCGCTACGCGGGATGCTCTGATCCGCGACAAGATCCGCGACGGCAATTGGAAAGAGCATCTGGGACGCGCTCCTTCGCTGTTTGTGAATGCGGCCGCATGGGGCCTGATGTTGACAGGCAAGCTGGTATCCACGCATAGCGAAGCCGGCATGTCCGCAGCATTGGGCAGGCTGGTGGCCAAAGGGGGCGAACCTTTGATTCGCAAGGGTGTGGATCTGGCGATGCGGATGATGGGTGAGCAGTTCGTAACCGGGCAAACCATTCAGGAAGCCCTGGACAATGCCCGTCCTCTCGAAGCTAAAGGCTTTCGCTACTCATACGACATGCTGGGCGAGGCCGCTATGACGGCTGCCGATGCGCAGCGCTATCTGAATGATTACGAGCAGGCCATTCATGCGATCGGCGCTGCAGCAAATGGGCGGGGCGTTTACGAAGGCCCCGGCATCTCAATTAAGTTGTCTGCATTGCATCCGCGTTACGCCAGGGCGCAGGCAGACCGTGTGATGAGCGAGCTGTATCCGCGTCTTGCACGTCTGGCGAAGTTGGCCAAACAGTATGACATTGGGCTCAATATTGATGCGGAAGAGGCCGACCGCTTAGAACTGTCGCTGGATTTACTTGAGCGCCTGTGCTTCGAGCCTGAGCTCGAGGGGTGGCAGGGCGTGGGCTTCGTTATCCAGGCATACCAGAAACGCTGCCCGCAAGTGGTGGATTATCTTATCGATCTTGCAAGCCGCAGCCGACGCCGCCTGATGGTGAGGCTGGTAAAAGGGGCCTATTGGGACACCGAAATTAAGCGCGCGCAGGTTGACGGGCTGGAGGGCTATCCCGTCTACACGCGTAAGGTTTATACCGACGTGTCGTATATTGCCTGTGCCCGCAAACTGTTGGCGGCACCGGAGCAGATTTACCCGCAGTTTGCTACCCACAATGCACACACGCTGGCGGTCATCTACGAATTGGCTGGGCCCGACCATTACTATGCCGGGCAGTACGAATTCCAATGCCTGCATGGCATGGGCGAAACTTTGTACCAGCAGGTGGTGGGTTCGCTGAAAGGCAAGCCGGGCCGGCCGTGTCGCATTTACGCACCTGTCGGCACCCATGAAACCCTGCTTGCCTATTTGGTGCGTCGGCTTCTTGAAAATGGCGCTAACACGTCATTCGTGAATCGCGTAGCCGATACATCCGTGCCGGTCGAAGTCCTGGTAGAAGACCCGGTGCACACGATTGAGAAACTGGCCGAAAAAGAAGGCGCAATAGGCTTGCCGCATCCGGCCATCCCCTTGCCGGCGATGATTCTGGGCGATACGCGTCGCAATTCACGCGGCCTCGATCTCGCCAATGACGATGTGTTGGCCGATCTGGCTCATACACTGCAGCAAACCGTGCAGAATGTGCTGCACGTGGAACCCATGCTGGCGGACGGTAAAGCGGGCCTAGCTGCCACTGGAGACACTGCTTCGCGCTCAACAGGCGTGCAGCCTGATGCCGTGCTCAATCCAGCAGATCACCGCGAAATTGTGGGCTATGTACGTTATGCCACCCAGAACGAGGTAGAACAAGCTCTGGAATCTGCCGCCAGCCAGGCAGCTTTGTGGGCTGAGCTTTCGCCCGCAACGCGCGCCCAAATACTGCAGCGAGCTGCGGAGGCTATGGAAAATAATATGCTTGGGCTGATAGGCATCCTGGTGCGAGAAGCCGGAAAGACTTACGCCAACGCCGTGGCCGAGGTGCGCGAGGCGGTAGATTTTCTGCGTTACTACTCCGCGCAGGTCGCTGCAAGCTTTGATAACCAGACCCACCGTCCTCTAGGGGTGGTGACCTGCATCAGCCCTTGGAACTTCCCACTGGCGATCTTTACCGGCCAGATTGCGGCATCTCTTGCGGCTGGCAATGTGGTGCTGGCAAAACCGGCGGAGCAAACCACTTTAATCGCAGCAGAAGGCGTACGGCTTCTTCATCAGGCGGGTGTCCCAAAATACGCCTTGCAGCTTGTACCCGGCAGAGGCAGTGATATCGGGCCGTTACTGACTGACGATGCACGCGTGCATGGTGTGATGTTTACCGGTTCTACGGAAGTCGCACGGCAGCTACAGCGTACCCTTGCCAAACGTCTGGGGCCGGATGGTAAGCCGATTCCACTGGTTGCAGAAACCGGTGGGCAGAACGCCATGATCGTCGATTCGTCGGCCTTAGCCGAGCAGGTGGTGCGCGATGTACTCAGCTCTGCTTTCGACAGTGCGGGGCAGCGCTGCTCGGCGCTGCGCGTGTTGTGCGTTCAAGAAGACGTCGCGGACACCATGAGCGTCATGCTCAAGGGTGCGATGGAAGAGCTGCGGCTGGGCAACCCCGCGCAATTACACAATGACGTCGGGCCCGTCATCGACGACGAAGCCCGCGCTGTCATCCAACAGCACATTGCCGCCATGCAGGGCAAGGGGCGCAAGGTCCATCAACTTTACCGGGCTGGTCAGGCCGCGGGGGACTCACCCACGCGGCACGGCACTTTTGTGCCGCCCACATTAATCGAGATCGAATCAATCAGTGAGCTCAAACGCGAGGTGTTCGGGCCGGTGTTGCACCTGCTCCGCTACCGTCGCGAGAATCTGGATGAGCTCATGGCCCAAATCAAGGCTACGGGCTACGGCCTCACCATGGGTCTGCATACCCGCATCGACGAGACCATCCGCCAGGTTGCCGGCCAAGCCCAGGTGGGCAATCTGTATGTCAATCGGAACATGGTGGGGGCGGTGGTGGGCGTTCAGCCCTTCGGTGGTGAGGGGCTTTCGGGCACCGGCCCCAAGGCGGGCGGCCCTTTGTACCTTTATCGCTTGCTGGCACAGAGGCCGGCTTCCGCTCTGGCAGAGCCCTTCGGCGCACAAGCGGCGGAGCCTTTGGTATCCCCGGCGGCGGCGATGTCCATGCGCGCGCTTAGTGAGTTGGAACAATGGTGTGACGGGCGCGGTGCAACGGCGCTGCCATCAAGGCCGCCCTTCTTCGGCCTCAGTGCTTACACCTTGGCTGGGCCCACTGGTGAACGAAACATATACCAGGTTCAACCCCGCAGCGCAGTCCTGTGTCTGGCAAATGACGAAGCCGGCCTGATCGCCCAGCTGGCGGCCGTACTGGCTGTGGGAACGAAGGCGGTGTGGGACGCTCGCGATCCGACGGCGTCCGAGGTGTATCGGCGCTTGCCTGCTGCGGTGCAGGCTTGCGTAACGTTGGCACCACAGTGGCAACGTGAAGAATTTGACGTGGCCCTGCATCAAGGCAGTCCGGATTCGTTGCTGGCATTGCTACAGGAGCTGGCCGAACGTGAAGGCGCCATCGTGCCAGTAGCATGTATGACGGCTGCAGACCAAGATGCGCCGTTGGAGCGCCTGGTGGTGGAACGCGCACTTAGCATCGACACGACGGCTGCCGGGGGAAATGCCAGCTTAATGACTATGTCGTAAGCGCTGCGCCGAACGCCTGTAAAAAGCCCGGGCTTAAGGCCCGGGCTGCGAACAATGCTTGCTGTTGAGTCATTACTCTATCAGTGAAAGTCCGGTGTCTTTGACAAACTTGCTCCAGCGCTCGTATTGCTCGACAGCGTAGCGCTCGGCGGAGGCGCCGTCTGTGGCGATGACTTCGAAGCCGATGTCATTCAAGCGGCTCTTGACCTCGGGATCGTTCAGGGCCGTCAGCGCGGCATCCGTCAATTCCTTTGCGACATCGTCCGGCGTGGCTGCTGGAACCCACAGGCCCTGCCAAGAATACGCTTCAAATCCAGGGAAGCCGGACTCTTCCACCGTGGGAACATCGGGAAGATCCCGCAGGCGTGTGGTGCCGGTGATGGCTAGCGGCTTGATTTTGCCGGCTTCGATGTTGCTTTTTAGTGCAGCGTAACTAAGAAAAGTGATGTGTGATGTGCCGCTTAACAAAGCCTGCACCATCGGCCCGCCGCCGGCATATGGCACATGGAGAATATCCACCTTTGCCTGGCGCTTGAGGTCTTCTGCAGCAAGCTGGCTCAAAGAGCCGACGCCTGCAGAGGCATAACTATAGGTCTGTGGGTTCGCGCGGGCCGCTTCTAGAAACTCCTTCAGATTATTTCCCGGGGTGGACTGGCCCGCGCCGATCACCAAAGGGAAGCGCAACGCAAAGGCGATACCCTTGAAATCCTTGAACGTGTCATAGGGCAGATCGGGCTTAATGATCGGGTTGATGGAATGGCTGTCAAAGCTAAGCAGCATCGTGTTGCCGTCGGGGGCTGAGCGAGCGACATATTGGCTGGCGATTTGCGTGTTGGCGCCGGGACGGTTCTCGACGATGACATTACGATTCAGCGCTTCGGCCAGCTTGGGCTGAATAATGCGTGCGGCAATATCGGTGCTGCCTCCAGGGGGAAACGGCACCACCAGACGGACTGGCGGTTCCTCTGCGGCCATTACCCCGGCCGACATGGCAAGTAGACATGTGGCTGCCGTCTTGAGGAAGCGGACGCCGCGCAAGTGAGTTCGAAGTGGTGTTTGCATGGTGCCTCCGTAGTACCAGGTTGTAATGAGCCTGTCGTCAGGCCGGTGATATTCCATGCATGAACTCGCGCACATTGCCGTCGGTATGAAGCAGCATTACACGTTCAATGCGCGCCGAGTTCGCGCCTAGCCGAGGCTGTACGATGAGCTCGGCATTGGGCAGCTTGACTGTGCACTGCTCTTCTTCAATCAGCGCCTCGCCGTCTGCCAGGGTGGCAAGCGTGCGAGCCGTTTGTGGGGCGTCAGGTGCACCGATGACTACAGTGTGTATATACCTGACCCCATTGGGGTGCTGCATCAGCTCCTTGTCCCAGATGTACTGCGGAGTAAGGTGCCGGCAGAAATAAACGCGCAAGCCCGAAATGGGCTGCTGGTTGAAGCGAACCGTATCAAAGCAGGCCATCTGCATGCTGCCTTGAAACTCCACGGGCCGCTCTAGCCGGCCGACCGGTTGAACGTCAAAACCGGCAGCCTCCAGGCGCTGTTGATCACTCTGCGCGTGCTCACTGCGGAACACCAGCGCATCCAGGCCCAGCGGTTGATCGGCAATTTCCTTACGCTGAGGCGGCTCGCCGGCCGGCCAGCCGAGCAGTTCTATATAAGAGGAATCTAGAACGATGAGCCGGTTGACCGAACCCAGGTTGTGGTAGCCGGGGGCACTGAGTCGGTAGCCGGCCTCTTCGAACTGTGGGCTGCGCGCCTGGAGTTCGTCACGCAACATGACGACAAGGTGGTCAAAGGCCAGGCGGGCCGGGGGGAGCAACGCTTTCAAGGGTTCAGCTCCTGTAATAGAGTTCCCTCAGCTCATGGGCGGCATGCACCATATTGCGTAAAGCAGGCAGCACTTCATCCCACTCGCGGGTCTTCAGGCCGCAATCCGGATTAATCCACAGACGGCGCACGGGTATCCGTTGCCCCGCCTTTTGAATCAGATCGACGATCTCATCGCGCCCCGGAATATTGGGGGAATGGATATCGTACACGCCCGGCCCGATTTCGTTCGGATAAGCGAAGTCGTCGAAGGCGTTAAGTAAGGCCATATCGGAACGCGAGGTCTCGATGGTGATGACATCGGCATCCATGGCGGCGATAGCTTCGATGATATCGTTGAATTCCGAATAACACATATGTGTATGTATCTGTGTTTCGTCCGCAACGCCGTTGGCCGCAATGCGGAAGGCGTCAATGGCCCAATCCAGGTATGACTGCCACTCCGATTGGCGTGGCGGTAGCCCTTCGCGCAGCGCGGCTTCGTCAATCTGGATGATCTGTACGCCGGCGCGCTCTAGTTCCTGTACTTCTTCGCGGATGGCCAGGGCCAGTTGCAGGCAGGTGCGCGAGCGCGGCTGGTCATCCCGCACGAAAGACCAATTCAACATAGTGACGGGCCCGGTCAGCATGCCTTTAACGGGTTTATCAGTAAGCGACTGGGCGTAGCGTACCCACTCCACCGTCATGGCATGCTTGCGCCACACGTCGCCAAACAAAATGGGCGGCTTCACGCAGCGGGAGCCATAGGATTGCACCCATCCGTAACGGCTGAATGCGAAGCCCTCCAGTTGCTCCCCAAAATATTCCACCATGTCGTTGCGTTCGGCCTCGCCGTGTACCAGCACGTCCAAGCCCAAGGCTTCTTGTTCGCGTATGCAGCGTTCGATCTCGGCGTGCATGGCATGACGATACTCAGTGTGATCAATGCGGCCTTGTCTATAGAGGCGGCGCGTGCGCCGGATTTCTGTGGTTTGTGGGAAGGAGCCGATGGTCGTCGTGGGGAAAAGCGGCAGGTCCAATTTTTCGCGCTGAAGGCTGCAACGGGCGGGGAAATCGCTGCGTCGCCGGCCCCACTGCGGGGTCACTCTTTCAAGCGCTTGCTGCACAGACGGAACGTGAACCCGGCTTGAACGTCGGCGGTTAAGCACAGCGGCCTGGTTCTGCGCCAGCTCCGCGCGTACTGTGTCACGTCCATGGTTCAGGGCCTGGCCCAGGATGCGGATTTCTTCCAAACGTTGTGTGGCAAAGGCAAGCCATGAGCGTATCTCTGCATCTAACTCCGTCTCCAGTTCGAGGTCGGTCGGTACGTGCAGCAGGGAGCATGACGGTGCGATCCACAGCCTTTCGCCTAGGTTCGCTGCAATCGGCTCCAAAGTATCCAGCAGGCTGTTCAGGTCGCTCTTCCATATATTGCGGCCGTTCACCACACCCAGAGAAAGCACACGGTCTTGCGGCCAGCGCTCAAGAATGGCGGACAGTTCGTCGCCTGCAGCGACGGCATCCACATGGAGGCCGTGGACGGGAAGCGCAGTCGCCAGATCAAGATTGCCGCCCAAGCGACCGAAATAAGTGGTGAGTAAAAGCTGCGTGGGCGCGGCGACCAATGCCTCATAGGACGTCCGAAAAGCATTCCGCCAGTCGTCCGAAAGTTCGGTGGTCAAGATAGGCTCATCAATTTGTACCCAGCGTGCGCCCGCTTCCGCCAGTCGCTGCAGCAGCTCCACGTAAACTGGCAGCAGGGCGTCCAGTAGCGCTAGCTTATCGCTGCCGTCCTTGGCCTTTCCCAGGGCCAGATAGGTTAGCGGGCCGATAATGACGGGCTTAGCTTGAACTCCTTGTTGCAGTGCTTCTTCCAGTTCGTTGACCAGGCGCTCCGCGTTCAAGGAAAAGCGAGTGTCGGCGCTGAGTTCAGGAACGATATAGTGGTAGTTCGTATCGAACCACTTGGTCATTTCGCCGGCGGCAACGCTGGCGCAGCACTCTTCGTGCTTAGCATGGGGCTGGGATTGCCCGCGGGCGACGCGGAAATAATTATCCAGCGCGTCTCCACGGTAACCGCGCACGCGCTCCGGCAAATTGCCCAGGGTAACGCTCATGTCGAGTACATGATCGTAGAAAGAGAAGTCGCCGATCGGCACCCAATAGAGCTGCTGTTGTTGGGCCCAATGACGATGCCGCAGCATGCGCCCTTTTTCATGCAAGGCATCGGCCGAGCTTTGCCCCTGCCAATAAGATTCGAGTGCGGTTTTGAGCTCGCGATGTTTGCCGATGCGAGGAAAACCCAGATTGTGTGTGATTGCCATGGTGCAGGTCCGATAAAGGTTTCAATGGACGGATCCTCATGGTAGGTTTCGGCAATCATGAAGTAAAATGGTAGTTTCTCACCGTTCGATTAATTCTGTTCATGTCACTGCTTGAGCGCACCCATCTCGAAATCCTGCGCGAGGTCGAGCGCTGCGGCACCTTGACCGCGGCAGCCGAATCTCTGCACCTGACTCAGTCGGCCCTCAGCCACAATATCGCTAAGCTGGAACGGCGCGCCGGGGTCAAGCTATGGGAGCGTGAGGGGCGATCCCTCCGGCTTACCCAGGCCGGACATTACCTACTTGCGACGGCGGAACGCCTGTTACCGCAGTTCGAGTCAGCCGAGACCTTCCTGGCTCAATACGCAGCAGGGGAGCGGGGAACTCTGCGTATTGGAATGGAGTGCCATCCCTGTTATCAGTGGCTCCTGAAGGTGGTGTCTCGCTATCTCAGCGATTGGCCGGACGTGGACGTTGATGTGAAGCAGAAGTTTCGCTTTGGCGGCATGGGGGCGCTGTTCAACCATGAAATCGATCTCATCGTGACGCCGGACCCGCTCCAAATGGGGGGTGTCACTTATGTTCCGGTATTCGATTACGAGCAGGTGTTGGTTGTGGGGCGCGACCATCCCCTCGCACAGCGCGCCCATATTGTGCCCACCGACCTTGTCGATGCGACGCTGATTACGTATCCGGTGGAGCCCGCCAGGCTTGACATCTTCAGCCAATTCTTGCTGCCTGACGGGGTTATGCCGCGACGGCACAAAACACTGGAAAGCACGGACATCATGTTAGAGATGGTGGTGTGCGGGCGGGGCGTCGCCGCCTTGCCGCGCTGGCTTGTCATGGAATACGCCACGCGTATGCCCCTGGTGCCTGTACGCTTGGGGCCGGATGGTATCCAAAAGCAGATCCACCTGGGGCGCCGTGCGGCCGACAACGAGCCCGAATATCTCAAGGCCTTTCTTGATCTTGCACGCGCCCTGTCGTCTGACGACACGCGCGCGCCCTAGTTATCAGATAAGCTGATAGTTGCATGATTCTCCTTCTGGAAGCCCCCAAATGAATGAAGTGTTTCTCGATAAATTGATCCACACGCTCGGCAAGGACTCGGTCATTGTCGATCCCGCGGATATCGAACCCTGGCTGACAGACTGGCGTGGTGTCTACAAGGGCGGTGCGCAGGCGGTGGTCAGGCCGACAACCACGCAGCAAGTGGCAGACTGTCTGCGGCTATGCAACGAGCATCGCTTTCCTGTTGTGCCGCGCGGCGGAAATACCGGACTGTGTGGCGGCGCGACGCCAGATAGCTCTCCGGCCAACATTGTGTTGTCGCTCGATCGTATGAATCGAATTCGCTCCATCGATACCATTGCGAACACTCTGGTGGCGGATGCGGGTTGCATTCTGGGCAATCTACGCCGGGCCGCTCACGAAGCGGGGCGACTGCTGCCACTCAGTCTCGCGGCCGAGGATTCCTCTCAGATTGGCGGGAATGTCGCCACCAATGCGGGTGGGGTGAACGTGCTGCGCTATGGCATGGCGCGCGAGCTGGTGCTGGGTATCGAGGCGGTGCTTCCTAACGGCGAGATATTCAACGGGCTGCAAACGCTGCGCAAAGACAATACCGGCTACGACCTTAAGCAGCTTTTCATTGGCTCAGAAGGCACACTGGGTGTGATCACCGGGGTGGCACTCAAGCTGCATCCGCTCACGCGTGTACGTTCCGTGGTGCTTGCCGCTGTGGGATCTCCGCAGCGTGCGCTGGAGCTGCTCCGCCTGGTCTACGGCGCCTGCGGGCCCCGCCTGCAGGCCTTTGAATACTTCACCGATGCATGTCTGGATCTCGTTCTCACGCATGTTGACGGAATGCAGCAGCCCTTTGCACAACGCCATGACGGCTACGTATTAATAGAGCTGGCTGACACCGCAAACGAAGAAGCTCTACAGGGCTTGCTGGAAGAGGTCATCGGTCAGGCCCTGGAAGACGGCTTGTGCGAAGATGCCGTGGTATCGGCTTCGCTCGCCCAATTGGAAACCTTATGGCGTTTGCGCGAAGAAATCTCTGAGGCGCAACGCGCCGATGGGCCGCATCTTAAGCATGATATTTCGCTGCCTATCGAGTGCATTCCCCAGTTTATGGAAACCGCGGAGCAGCGAGTCCGGGCCGTGTCACCCGACTGTCGGCTGTTCATATTCGGTCATTTCGGAGACGGTAATCTGCATTACAACGTATCACGTCCCGCAGGCGCTGATTCCGCCTGGGCAAAAGATTGGGAAGGGCGAATTGCCGAGGCGGTGTTCGAAGAAGTGGCACACTACGGTGGCAGCATTAGTGCAGAACACGGTATTGGCCAGTTGAAGCGGCAAGCCTTTCATCAGTTGAAGGACGCCATGCAGATCCGTTTGATGCTGCAAATCAAGCAGATTCTGGATCCCAACTCCATCATGAATCCGGGCAAGCTGCTGTAAGTGTTATGACATCCGGCCCAGGAAGATATGGGGCGCCGGCCGACGCCTGGGGGTACACTCAAGAGAAACAGCCGCGCGGTCGTTTGCGCGGCAGACACTTCATTCCCTGGGAGGTTGTGCGTTGTGACAATGCCGGTGTCCAATAGTGATACGGGGTCGGCGGGTGTGGGGGAACACATTTGGCGTCAGATCATCCAGAAGCATGCATCTCAGCCGGGCGGGCTGCTTCCTGCGCTGCACGCGCTGCAGGATGTTCTTGGCTATCTGCCCGACTGGCTGGTTGCTGAGGTCGCGGCGGGTTTTAATATTTCCCGTGCCGAAGTCCATGGCGTCATCAGCTTCTACCCAGATTTCCGCAGCAAGCCGGCTGCGCGTCATATCCTGCGTGTTTGTCGTGCTGAGTCCTGTCAGGCGGTGGGCGGTGATGCGTTAGCGGAACACGTCCGTCGCAAGTTGGGCTGCGATTTTCATGGCACCAGCAGCGACGGGTCGGTGACGCTGGAGCCGGTCTATTGCCTCGGGCTGTGTGCGCAGTCCCCAGCAGTGATGCTTGACGGTCACCCGCACGCGCGTATCAACCCGGAAGAACTCGATCGCCTGCTGGCGGAGGCGACCCAGGGTAGGGGCACCGCTAAACAGGGGGAATCGTTATGACGCCTGTTACCGTCTATGTTCCTCGCGACGCCGCCGCGCTGGCGGTGGGAGCCGACTCCGTAGCAAAGGCCGTTCTGGCCGAGGCAGCGGCTCGCGGGACGCCGGTTAAGCTGGTACGCAATGGTTCGCGCGGGTTGCTCTGGTTGGAAACTCTGCTGGAAGTGGCCACCCCCGAGGGTAGGGTGGCTTACGGGCCGGTTACCTCTGAAGACGTCGCCGGGCTGTTCGATGCCGGCCTGCTGCAAGGCGGCGATCACCCGCTCTCGCAGGGTCTCACTGAAGAAATTCCTTACTTGAAGAATCAGGAGCGTCTGACCTTTGCCCGGGTCGGCGTTACCGACCCTCTGTCGCTCGAAGACTATGCCGCGCATGGCGGTTGGCAAGGCCTCAAGCGTGCTTTGCAGATCGCGCCGGAACAGATAGTCGAAGAAGTCACCCAGTCCGGCCTCAGAGGTCGTGGGGGCGCGGCATTCCCGACCGGCATCAAATGGAAGACGGTGTTGCACGCTTCGGCGCCGCAAAAATATATTGTCTGCAATGCCGATGAAGGAGACTCCGGCACATTTGCCGATCGCATGCTAATGGAAGGCGACCCATATTGCCTGATCGAGGGCATGGTGATCGCCGGGCTGGCGGTAGGTGCCGACCAGGGCTATATCTATGTTCGTTCAGAATACCCGCAGGCAATCGATGTCCTGAACCAAGCGATTGAACGGGCCACGAGCGCCGGTTGGTTGGGTAATGACCTGCAGGGCAGCGGCCGTCGCTTTCACCTCGAAATTCGCAAAGGGGCGGGTGCCTACATTTGCGGTGAAGAAACCTCGTTATTGGATAGCCTGGAGGGTAAACGCGGCATGGTGCGGCCCAAACCGCCTCTGCCGGCGATCGAAGGGCTTTTCGGGCAACCTACGGTGGTGAACAATGTGCTGTCCTTGGGCACAGTGCCACTCGTCCTTGCCAAGGGCGCCGCATATTACCGAGATTTCGGCGTAGGCCGCTCACACGGTACTCAGCCATTTCAGCTGGCCGGCAACCTTAAACACGGCGGGCTGGTAGAAAAAGCGTTTGGCGTCACCTTGCGCGAATTGCTGTACGACTACGGCGGCGGCAGTGCGTCCGGCCGGCCGTTACGGGCGGTGCAGGTGGGCGGGCCGTTGGGGGCCTATCTGCCGGAATCCCAATGGGATATCCCCCTCGATTACGAAGCATACGCCGCGGCTTCCGCCATGGTCGGCCATGGTGGTCTGGTGGCTTTCGACGATACCGTCAATATGTTGCGCATGGCGCGTTATGCGATGGAGTTCTGTGCCATCGAATCCTGCGGGAAATGCACACCTTGTCGAATCGGCTCTGTTCGTGGGGTCGAAACTCTCGATCGTATCGCTGCGGATCCTGGCAAGCGTGAGCAACAGGTCGAGCTGCTGCGCGATCTCTGCGACACCATGCTGGGCGGGTCGTTATGCGCGCTGGGCGGCATGGCGCCGTACCCTGTGCTATCGGCGCTGCAACACTTCCCAGAGGACTTCGGCTTAGCCGCCGGGCGAGTCGGTGTGGCGGCTGACTGACGCGAGGAACCATCATGCTGGAAACTGTCATCAAACGAGAACGCGATTTCGGAACCCCGCCGAGCGTCTCCACCAATCTTGTCACTCTCACCATAGACGGCATGTCGGTCACTGTACCGGAAGGCACGACCATCATGCGGGCTGCAGCCGAAATGGGGGTCAATATTCCCAAGCTGTGTGCGACCGACAGTCTTGAGCCCTTCGGCTCCTGTCGGCTGTGCCTTGTGCAGATCGATGGGCGGCGGGGTTACCCGGCCTCTTGCACCACGCCCGTAGAAGACGGCATGGTGGTTCATACTGAAACGGCCAAACTCAGCGATCTGCGTCGGGGGGTGATGGAGCTGTATATTTCCGATCACCCGCTAGACTGCCTTACTTGTCCGGCCAACGGCGATTGCGAATTGCAGGATATGGCAGGCGTCGTGGGCCTGCGTAACGTGCGCTATGGGCAAGAGGGTGCAAACCACTTGTCCGAGCAGGCCGACGAGTCGAATCCCTATTTCACCTACGACCCCTCCAAGTGCATCGTATGCAGCCGTTGCGTTCGCGCATGCGAAGAAATCCAAGGAACTTTCGCGCTGACCATCAGCGGCAAGGGCTTTGAATCGCGCGTCGAGGCCGGGCAAGGCGTGCCTTTCCTGGAAAGCGACTGTGTGTCCTGTGGCGCCTGCGTACAGGCATGCCCCACCTCATCTTTGCAGGAAAACACCATCATCCAAATGGGGCAGCCCGAACACGCCGTCATCACTACGTGCGCGTATTGCGGTGTGGGCTGTGGATTCCGGGCCGAAATGAAGGGCGATCAGGTGGTTCGCATGGTGCCGTGGAAAGACGGCAAAGCGAATGAAGGGCACTCCTGCGTGAAGGGGCGTTTCGCCTGGGGCTACGCCACCCATAAGGACCGCATTACCAAGCCCATGATACGCAAGTCCATTCAGGACCCTTGGCAGGAGGTAAGCTGGGAAGAGGCCATCAGCTATGCCGCATCCGAAATCCGGCGCATCCAAAAGCAATACGGGGTGGGTTCAGTCGGTGGTATTACATCCTCGCGCTGCACTAACGAAGAGACCTACTTGGTTCAGAAGATGGTGCGCGCGGCTTTCGGTAACAACAACGTAGATACATGCGCTCGCGTTTGCCACTCACCCACAGGCTACGGCCTGGGGCAGACCTACGGTACGTCGGCCGGCACGCAAACCTTCAAATCGGTTGATAAATCCGACGTCATCATGGTGATCGGCGCCAATCCCACTGATGCGCACCCCGTCTTTGGGTCACGCCTTAAGCGCCGTCTGCGCCAGGGCGCCAAGCTGATTGTCATTGACCCGCGTCGCATTGAGCTGGTGAAATCCCCGCACGTACGCGCCGAACATCATCTTCAGCTACGCCCCGGTACCAATGTCGCGGTGCTGAACGCGCTGGCCCATGTGATCGTCACCGAAGGCCTACTCGACGAAGCCTTTGTAGCGGAACGTTGTGACGACCGCAGCTTCACCGACTGGCTGGAGTTCATTCGCCGGCCGGAAAACTCCCCGGAGGCCACTGCAGAAGTTTCCGGTGTGCCGGCGGCCGAGTTGCGTGCAGCGGCGCGCTTGTATGCCACGGGCAGCAGCGCGGGTACGGCAGGCGATATTGCCAAGGGGCGTGTAAATTCCGCCATCTATTATGGCTTGGGCGTTACAGAGCACGCGCAAGGCTCCACCGCGGTCATGGCTATCGCCAATCTGGCCATGCTCACCGGCAACATCGGTCGCGAAGGGGTGGGCGTCAATCCGCTGCGAGGGCAGAACAACGTGCAGGGTTCCTGTGACATGGGCTCCTTCCCGCACGAGTTGCCGGGCTACCGCCATATTTCCGACAGCACGGTCCGCGGCGAATTCGAAGCGGCCTGGGGTGTCCGTCTCGACCCCGAGCCGGGCCTGCGTTTGCCCAATATGTTCGATGCCGCTATAGCCGGCAGCTTCCTCGGCCTGTATTGCCAGGGCGAAGATATCGTTCAGTCAGATCCGAATTCTCAACATGTGGCCAAAGCATTGATGGCCATGGAGTGCGTCATTGTTCAGGACATCTTCCTGAACGAGACAGCGCGCTATGCCCATGTCTTCCTACCCGGCTCTTCGTTCTTGGAAAAGGACGGAACATTTACCAATGCCGAAAGGCGGCTGTCGCGCGTGCGTCAGGTCATGGCCCCGCTGGGGGGCTACGCCGACTGGGAAGTGACTCAAATGCTGGCTAATGCGCTGGGTCTGCCGATGGACTACGGGCATCCGAGCGAAATCATGGACGAGATCGCTGCGCTAACGCCCACCTTCCGCGGCGTGTCGTTCGAAAAAATTGATCGCCTGGGAAGCGTTCAGTGGCCGTGCAACGAGAACACTCCGGAAGCCGGGCTGGAAACCATGCACGTAGGCGGCTTCGTGCGCGGCAAGGGGCGTTTCCTTATTACCCGTTATGTGCCCAGCGAAGAAAAGGTCACCCGCCGCTTCCCGTTGTTGCTCACCACAGGTCGCATCCTGACTCAGTACAACGTGGGAGCGCAGACGCGCCGTACCGACAACAACGTCTGGCATCCTGAAGACAGACTGGAGATCCACCCAGTCGATGCCGAGGATCGCGGTATACGTGATGGCGACTGGGTCGGTGTTACGAGCCGGGCCGGCTCTACGGTGCTTCGTGCGCAGCTCAGCGAGCGGATGCAGCCGGGCACGGTCTACACCACCTTCCACTTTCCTGAGTCGGGCGCCAATGTCATTACGACGGACAGTTCCGACTGGGCGACCAACTGTCCAGAATACAAAGTGACGGCGGTTCAGGTGTCACTGGTGACTCAGCCGTCTGAATGGCAACGCGAATATTCCCGATTCCGTGAAGAACAGGATCGCCTTTTGGCGCAGGCATCGGCCGCTGCGGTGGTGACAGGTTGACGACTCAGCGGGTCGCGTTGGCCGGCTGAAGTTTCAGGTTGAAGGACAAAGATGGATAACCAGACACTGGTTCGAATGGCGAATCAGATCGGCTATTTTTTTGAAGCGATGCCGGACCGGGATCAGGCAATGCATGATATCGCCACTCATGTTCGCAAATTCTGGGACCCGCGCATGCGGCGCCAGATGCTGGAATATTTGGCTCAGCACGAGGGAGAGGGGCTGACCGAGATCGTAAGCCAGGCGTTCACACGGCACCGCGGTTTGCTCGAGCAAGGGAGCTAACGAAGTGATGATATCCCGATGACAGCCAAACCAAGCGTGCGAGCTGACACGCCGGCCGATCCGGCCTCTCGGTCTGTGGTGGCGACTTCAGCCAAGGTGTCCGGCTCACTATTTCTGGGCGTCTGTCTGCTGCTCATCGCTTTCAACCTTCGGCCCCTGTTTGCCAGCTTGTCGGTGTTGCTGCCCGAAATTGCTCAAGCACTCCATATTTCCGGCACAGTGGCCGGCTACCTGACGACATTACCGGTACTTTGCCTTGGGGTGTTTGCGCCTCTGACTCCTTCACTGGCTGATCGCTACGGTGTCGAGCGCGTGCTGCTGATTGTGCTCGTCCTCATCGGTGTGGGCACTGCTCTGCGGGCGTTTGATATGGTCACAGCGCTGTTTGTGGGCAGTGCATTGGCAGGGGCCGGAATTGCGATGGGTAACGTCCTGCTGCCCAGTGTCGTTAAACGCGACTTCCCCGACCGGGTAGCGCTCATGACCGGGCTGTTTACGATGTCATTGTGCGGTGGCGCAGCTACCGCTGCCGCACTAAGCGTTCCTTTGGCACAAAAGGTGGACTCCTGGCAGTTCGGCTTAGGCTTTTGGGCCTTGCCGGCCTTCGCGGTGGCTTTACTGTGGCTACCGTACAGCTTGCGTTCGGCGAAGCCGGGGTCGGCGCGAAAACTGCCGAATCTCAAACTGCTACACGACGGCTTGGCGTGGCAGGTCGCCTGCTTCATGGGATTGCAGTCGGCGCTGGCCTACTGTGTGCTGGGGTGGATGGCACCCATCCTGCGCTGGCGTGGGCTGGACGGCGTCACTGCCGGCTTCTATGTATCGGCTTCCATCATTCTCCAGGTTGTCACGTGCCTACTGGTGCCGCCGCTTGCGGCTCGGTTGCGTTCCCAGAGCCTCTTTAACGTGGGGCTGGCCGCACTTGCCGCCGCTGCGTTGCTGGGCCTGATCGTAGCCCCGCCGGCGTGGTTGCCGGCCATGGTACTGCTGCAAGGCGTGGGGCAGGGCGGCCTGTTTGCTATCGCCATGACGGTCATCATTCTGCGCTCACCCGATGCTCGCGTTGCTGCGAGACTGTCGGGCATGTCACAGGCCATCGGCTATGTGCTGGCCGCCTTTGGACCCATGCTTGTTGGTGTGCTTTTTTCAGCCACCGGCAGTCACGCCATGTCGGGCTGGCTGTTTGCCGGCATCGGCGTGGCGGCGATGTTAAGTGGTTGGGGGGCAGGACGGCCTTTGTTCGTGAAACCCCGGGAAGTCGCGCGCACCTGAACATTACCGGCAGATACGCGCGTCGGCACCCCTTGTTTTACTGGGGTTAATCCCCATATGAATGGATTGTGGAGTTAACCTTGCTAACGCCGGGAAACTTCGCAGATCTTAAAGGGCAGGGTCAGTGTGTGATAGTTTTTGTTAATCGTGTTTATAAAAACTATCAATTAGATTTATTGATTGGCGCTGCCTATACTTGAGCCTGTAGACAATTTTCAACCCACTAAACATAAAGGAAGGAAACGCAATGTCCTTGATCAATACGCAAATCAAGCCGTTCAAAGCAACCGCCTACCACAACGGCAAGTTTGTCGAAGTCAGCAACGAAACCGTTGCCGGCAAGTGGTCTGTATTCGTTTTCTACCCTGCCGACTTCACGTTCGTGTGCCCTACCGAACTTGAAGACCTCGCTGAGCAATATGAAGAGTTCCAGAAGCTCGGCGTCGAGATCTACGCTGTTTCCACCGACACGCACTTCTCGCACAAGGCATGGCACGACAGCTCGCCTGCCATCGGCAAGGTCAACTACCCGATGATCGGTGACCCCACCCAAACTCTGTCGCGCAACTTCGAAGTGCTGATCGAAGAAGAGGGCGTCGCTCTGCGTGGCACTTTCGTAGTCAACCCCGAAGGCTACATCAAGGTAATGGAAGTACACGACAACGGCATCGGCCGTGTGGCTTCCGAGCTGCTGCGCAAGGTCAAGGCTGCTCAGTACATCGCCGCTAACCCGGGTGAAGTCTGCCCCGCTAAGTGGGAAGAAGGCGCTGAGACCCTGAAGCCCTCGCTCGACCTGGTCGGCAAGATCTAAGTACCAAGGGCGTACCCGCAACACGGGTAACCCTATGAAGCTCTACACATATCGCTTGTTAGGGCTTCCATAACTACCCACGCGTCCGGCCACAAGCCGGGCGCGTCACCACCAAACGATTTGAGAGGTCGCCACGCTATGTTAGATGCAAATATCAAAGCCCAGCTGAAGTCCTACATGGAAATGCTCCGCGAGCCCATTGAGCTCGTTGCGAGCCTCGACGATACGCCCAAGTCGGGCGAACTGCGCGCGCTGCTCGCAGATATCGCGGGCATGTCGGACAAAGTCACGCTGGTCGAGCGTAGCGACCTGTCCGATCGTAAACCAGCCTTCCGCATTGGGCGTGTAGGCACCGATATCGGCGTCACCTTTGCAGGCATTCCGCTGGGCCACGAATTCACCTCGCTGGTGTTGGCTCTGTTGCAGGTCGGCGGCCACCCGATCAAGCTCGAAGACGACGTCGTCGAGCAGATTCGCAACCTGCCGGGCGACTACGAGTTCGAGACTTTCTTCTCGCTTTCCTGCCAGAACTGCCCGGATGTGGTGCAGGCGCTGAACACCATGTCGGTGATCAACCCGCGCATCAAACACACCAGCATCGACGGCGCCCTGTTTCAAGATGAAGTCGAAGCGCGGCAGGTGATGGCCGT
>JAJUGV010000019.1 GCA_029265795.1 Alcaligenaceae bacterium | reverse complement strand
TACGGTGCCATTCCCCTTCCTTCGATTACGACAATATGTAACTCGAAGGTAACAGGTGGCCGAAAGAGGTGTCAATGAAGTGTATAAGGGGCTTAACCCGTGACTTCCGCGTATGCCGAATGGTTGTGGATGGATTCGAAATTCTCGGCTTCGACCCGGTACCGCGCCACACCTGGCAGGTCCCGCACGAAGCGTGCGACGTCACGCACTAAATCTTCCACAAATTTGGGGTTCTCGTAAGCGCGTTCAGTCACGAATTTCTCGTCACTACGCTTGAGCAGGCCCCAAAGTTCGCACGATGCCTGTGTTTCCACCCCACGAATCAGCGCATCGACGTCGATTTCGGCGGGATCGGTAAAGCCGGCCGTTACCGTGACATGCGAGCGCTGGTTATGGGCGCCGTATTCCGATATGGCTTTGGAGCAGGGACAAAGGCTGGTGACGGGCACCAAAACAGTCAGCTCGAACTCAGCGGCCGATTCGCCCTCAACAGGGTCACGGCGCGCCACGCATTTCCAAGTGACTTCGTAATCCATAAGGCTGCTGACTTCGGAAACCGGCGCAACCTTGCTGACGAAATAGGGAAAACGCGCCCGCATATCACCCTGTTCCGCTTGCAATAGTTCAAGCATTTTTTGGGCCATGTCGCAGAAGAGAGCCGGGGTCATGGGGGTGCGCCGATGAGCCTCCAGAAGCGCGACAAAACGCGACATGTGCGTACCCTTCTCGTGCGCAGGCAATGCGACGGTCAATTCCCAGTCGGCCACCGTAGGCAGGCTGTCGTCACCCGTAGCCACAATCATCGGATGCCTGACTCCGCGTACGCCCACCCGTTGGATGGCAATGTGACGCGTATCCACGCTGCTCTGCACATCGGGCATGACGGCGACAGGATCTATGACGGTATTCATTTCGGTTCTATATTCCTCAAGCAAACTTGGTGCTGTGCACGGTTTATTAATTCTCGCGCGCCAGTCGCACGACATTGTCGCTGCCGTATCGGCTCCCCCACCGTGCCCGCACCGATGACACAATACCGTCGGCATCCAGACCCAGCTCGCTCAAGATAGCGGCTTGGTCACCATGATCGATAAAGCGGTCGGGCAGACCTAACTGCAGCAACGGCACGACGAGCCCATGAGCGTTGAAGCATTCCTGGACGGCACTACCCGCGCCACCCATGACGGCTCCTTCTTCGATGCTGACGAATGCCTCATGGTTCCCCGCCAGCTCTAGCAGCAGGGCTTCATCGATGGGTTTCACGAAGCGCATATCCACCACAGTAGCGTCAAGCGCTTCGCCCGCTTCGAGTGCCGCGGTGAGCAAGGTCCCAAACGCCAAGACGGCCAGCCCCCGGCCCTCGCGACGGACCACTGCCTTACCGAGTGGAACGGTTTCCAGTCCCGCCACGACTTCGGCTCCTCGGCCGGCGCCCCGCGGATACCGTACGGCTGCAGGCCCTGCATGTTGAAAACACGTAGACAGCAGAAGGCGGGCTTCGTTTTCGTCGGACGGCGTGGCCACCACCATATTCGGTACGCAACGCAGATAGGCGATGTCGTAGTTTCCGGCGTGAGTCGCGCCGTCTGCACCCACGATACCTGCCCGATCTAGTGCCAATGTGACATCCAGATCTTGAAGTGCTACGTCATGGATAAGCTGATCGTAGGCGCGCTGCAGAAATGTGGAGTAAATGGCCACCACCGGTTTTTGCCCTTCACAGGCAAGCCCTGCGGCAAAGGTGAGTGCATGCTGCTCGGCAATGCCGACATCGAAATAGCGGTTCGGAAAGCGTCGCTCGAATTCGATGAGGCCGCTGCCTTCACGCATGGCAGGCGTAATTCCGAACAGGCGGGTGTCACTCTGCGCCATATCGCAAAGCCACTGACCGAACACCTGCGTGAACGTTTTGCGCGGTGCCGTCGCCGGCTTTTGAATGCCTACGCTGGGATCAAATTTACCCGGCCCGTGATACAGCACCGGATCGGCTTCCGCCAGTTTATACCCCTGCCCCTTCTTGGTAACGACGTGCAGGAACTGCAAGCCACCCAGCTCGCGCAGATTTTCCAGGGTGGGAATCAACGCGTCGAGATCATGGCCGTCGATCGGCCCGACATAGTTGAAGCCCAGCTCTTCAAAAAGGGTCGCCGGCGACATCAGCCCTTTGGCATGACCTTCCATGCGGCGGGCGATCTCCAGAACGGGGGGTACACGCTGCAGCACTGCCTTGCCGACATTCTTGGCCGCCGCATAAAAACGCCCCGACATCAGCCGCGCGAAGTAATGATTAAGTGCCCCGACCGGCGGCGAAATCGACATATCATTGTCGTTGAGCACCACCAGCACATTGACGTCCGGCGTGACGCCCGCATTATTGAGAGCTTCAAACGCCATGCCGGCGCTCATGGCACCATCACCAATTACGGCGATGTGCTGGCGTTCACGGCGCCCTGTGTTGCGCGACGCCACGGCCATCCCGAGTACGGCTGAAATCGAAGTTGACGAATGTGCGGTACCAAATGCGTCGTATTCGGATTCGCTGCGCTTGGGGAAGCCGGAGATGCCGCCCGCCTGGCGCAGATGCGCCATGGCCTCACGGCGACCGGTCAGAATTTTGTGCGGATAGGACTGATGGCCGACATCCCATACCAGCCTGTCGTCGGGTGTGTTGAATATATAGTGAAGCGCGATGGTGAGCTCGACCGTTCCCAGGTTGGACGATAGGTGGCCGCCCGTACGCGACACAGATTCCAGCACGAACTGCCGCAGTTGATCGGCCAGCTCCTTGAGCTCACGCCGGTCGAGACGACGCAGATCGGCAGGCGATTCAATTTGTTCGAGGCGGATATTGCTCATTGCATACTTGATCTAGGTTCAGAAGGCATTGTATTCGCTAGGCGAAAAGGCCGTCTCCCGAACCGTAACAATTATTTAACGATCTCGACCGACGATGAAGTCGGCAAGACAAGCGAGGGAGGCGGCGGATGGCCCCAACGGCAGTAGTGCGGTACGGGCTTCGTCGCGTAATTCCTGAAGGAGCGAGCGTGAGCCGTCGAGCCCCAGCGTGGACACATAGGTCGGCTTGTTCTCTAGTGCATCTTTGCCCGCCGTCTTGCCCAGCGTTGCCGTATCCGCCGTGACGTCGAGAATGTCGTCTGCCACCTGAAAGGCCAGACCGATCGCCGACGCGTATTTCTCAAGACCTTCTCGGGTACTCGAACTTGCCCCTGCGACAATACCCCCCAGCAAAATGGAAGCCTCCAAGAGCGCACCGGTCTTCATGCGATGCATCTGCTGAAGTTCGGCCTGTTCAAGCACACAGCCAACGCTGTCGCAATCGATAGCCTGGCCACCGACCATGCCCTGGCTGCCAATCGCACTAGCCAATAACTGTATGGCCTGTACCACCAACGCGGGAGCAACGGGCATGCTGGCCAATGATTCGAATGCCAGCGGTTGCAGGGCGTCACCCGCCAACATGGCCGTCGCCTCATCGAACTGGACGTGAACCGTCGGCCGGCCTCGGCGCAACGTGTCATCATCCATGCAAGGCAGATCGTCATGCACCAGCGAATAGGCGTGCACAAGCTCGACGGCCGCTGCCGCATGGTCGAGCGCAATCTGCTGAGCCGCCGCAGCGTCTGTGGACTGAAGTGCGGCTTCACCGGCCGCATAAACCAATGCTGCGCGGATGCGCTTGCCCCCACCCAGCACTGCATAACGCATTGCCTCATGTAGCCGCCCGGGGAGCGTATCAGGGGCGGGTAACGCCTGCTCGAGCGCGTCTTCGACCTGTTGCACCCGGCTGTCCAGCCATGCCTGGAAATCAATGGGCTTCAGGGCCGACGCTTGCTGATTCATATCTGGTCCTCGTCAGAGGCCTCGTCCAACGGCTTAAGCAGGCTGCCCTGCAGGACGCGGACTTGCTCTTCTGCAAGATCGAGGCGTTGCTGACAGATGCGTGCAAGCTCTACGCCCCGCTGGTAGGCAAGCAGAGAGTCATCGAGAGCAAGCGCACCATCTTCCATCTTCAAGACCAGGGCCTCGAGTTCGGCTAGCGCCGACTCAAAATCGCGAGGCAGGTCGGCCGCGGCTTCATCCTGTTTGATAGGGGGAACGGATTGATCTGATGACATGGTGCAGTTCTATTCTGAATACTCGGAAAGGCGCAGCGCGCCGGTCGACCATTGTAGTTTAAGGCAGGTTCAGAAGGCCGTATGCGCCCGGGAACCAAGGGGAAATGGGGTACAATCCCCCGTCTTTTCCATCGGCCAATCCGTTTTTCTTCGCACCGGAAAAATCAGTGTTCCGGTATTTTCACCGCGGGGGGAAGAATCATGACCGATATCGGTCGCCACGCGCATGTCACACCTGCGCGGACCCAGATTCCAGTCCAGTCGTACTTTGATGACGACCTGTTCCAATTGGAACGACAGCTGATCTTCCAGAAGTCAGCAGTATACGTCGGTCACGAACAAATGGTCCCGGACCCTGGCGACTGGCGCACCCTTATCCAAGAGCGCTCCGGCCGGGCGCTGCTGCGCGATGAACAAGGCGTCTCATTGATTTCCAATGTTTGCCGGCACCGTCAGGCCATTATGCTGGGCGGCCGCGCAGGGAATGTGACCGATCCAGAATGCTCCAGCGGAAATCTGCGCGACACAGGCGGCAAGATTGTTTGCCCCATTCATCGCTGGACTTATGACACGGACGGCACTTTGATTGGGGCGCCGGAGTTTCCTCAAAAACCTTGCCTGAACCTGCAACGCTTCGAGCTTAAGCACTGCCACGGCCTGCTATTTGAGGGGGAGCGGGACCCCGCTCGCGATATGGCCGCGCTCTTCGCCAGGCCGGAATTCGATTTCTCCAACTATGTGCTCGACCACGTTGAGCTGCACCGGTGCAACTACAACTGGAAGACGTTTATAGAAGTCTACCTTGAGGATTACCATGTCGCGCCCTTCCATCCCGGACTGGGAAATTTCGTCACTTGCGACGATCTTCGTTGGGAATTTTCAGACTGGTACAGCGCACAACATGTCGGCTTGAATCAAGCCTTCAATCAGCCTGGTAGCGATGTCTATCGCCGCTGGCACGAGCGCCTGCTCGACTACCGGGGGGGCCACAAACCCGAATTCGGCGCCATCTGGGTGACTTATTTCCCGGGCCACATGATCGAGGTGTATCCCCACGTGCTGGTGCTTTCCACCCTGTACCCTGTCAGCCCACAGGAAACTGTCAACATGGTGGAGTTCTACTACCCCGAGGAAATCGCTGCTTTTGAGCGCGAATTTGTCGAGGCCCAACAGGCCGCCTACATGGAAACAGCGATCGAGGACGATGAAATTGCCGAACGTATGGATGCCGGTCGGCGTGCATTGATGATGCGGGGAACCGATGAGGCGGGCCCATATCAGTCGCCCATGGAAGACGGCATGCAGCACTTTCACGAGTGGTACCGCCGCATGATGGGGCCTGCGCTAAAGCCCTAGTACAGTAAACCGCGTTATACGCGGCGCTGCGTGTCGTCCGTCTGCTCGTCTGCAACGGTCGTGGTGGTGCCTTGCATGATGCGCGTTTCGCTGTACGTGCGCCACGTGGACAACAACCCGGAGGCGACGATTAACGCCATGCCACTCCACGCCATCCAGTCGGGCACCTGACCCCAAATAGCTGCGGCAAGCAGCGCCGAAAACACGATAGTGGTGTATTGCAGCGCAGCGGTAAGCAGCGCGGAACCCATGCCAAACGCCCGTGTCATCGCCAATTGGCCGACCAATCCGAACAGGCCGACACCCGTCAGCGCCAGCCACCCTTCCAAGCCCACAGGCTGCCAGCCCTCGATAGCAATGCCCGTTGCACCAGTCAGGCAAACGAAGGTGGAGAAAATCAACACCGTGCGCCATTCGGGCTCACCGATGCGCCCGAGTGAACGCACCTGCATCATGGCGACAGCGGAAAAAGCTCCGGCACCCAGCCCGACCAGCGCGCCGAGCAGATGGTCTGCGCCGATACTGGGACGTAGTATGGCTACCACCCCCAAGAAGCCCAGTACCACCGCCAGCGTACGCACAGCATCACGCTGCTTCCAGTCGCGGGCCAGCATCCACCCTGCAATAAAAAGGGGCGACGTATAGTTGATACTGACTGCAGTAGCCAAGGGCAATACAGAGATGGCAAAAAAGCCCATCCACATTGAGCCCACGCCTGCGACGTTGCGCGCCATATGCAGACGCCAACTTTTGGGGCGCAGGGAGCGCCGCGTCGATACTGCCCAAAAGAAAATCAGCAGGACGGACGGAATACCCCGAAACAATACAATTTGTGGCAGGCCCGCCTGCTGGTCGGATGCCACTTTTACGCAAGCCCCCATGGCTGCAAATGTCAGGCTCGCCAGGAGCATCCATAAAGACTGCATTGATTGAACCGGAAGCTAGCTCACAAAGAGCCGTGAAGATTGGAAAAATGAATACTATACTCCCGTGCCTATGGCAAATTTGCCGTCCTTGCATGAAACCAACGGATTCCGTCAGGGTCAGACACTTTTCAGGCTAAAAAGTGTCCCCATCTGAATACAAAGACCATTTGCTCGCAAACAGAAGCTCGTCTTGCTCGCAATCGGAGAATCTCCAAACATGAAGCGTATTGTCCTTTTTCTTTTGACCAACTTCGCCGTTCTGCTCGTACTGAGCGCCACTATGAACGTGCTGGGTGTGGGGCGCTACCTCACCGCCCAAGGTCTGGACCTCACACAGCTGCTGATTTTTGCGGCCGTGATTGGTTTTACCGGATCCATCATTTCCCTGCTCATCAGCAAGCCCATGGCCAAGGCCAGCACGGGGGCAAGAGTCATTGACCCGCAAGCACCAGGCAGCGCCCGCGAAGCATGGCTGGTGGACACCGTACACCAATTGGCCGACCGCGCCGGAATCGGGCGCCCGGAAGTCGCCATCTATGAAGGTGCACCCAACGCCTTTGCCACCGGTGCGTTCAAGAACGACGCCCTGGTAGCCGTTTCGACCGGATTGCTGCAAAGCATGAGCGAAGAAGAAGTCGCCGCGGTGCTGGGCCATGAAGTCGCCCATATCGCCAACGGTGACATGGTCACCCTCACCCTGATTCAGGGCGTGGTGAACACCTTCGTCATATTCATGTCACGCGTAGTGGGCTATTTCGTTGATCGCGTCCTTCTGAAGAATGAGCGCGAAACAGGCATCGGTTTTTACGTGACCGCCTTCATTTTCGAGATCATCTTTGGTGTGCTGGCTTCAATTCTGGTGGCCTGGTTTTCGCGCCAGCGCGAATATCGGGCTGATGCCGGCTCGGCGGTGCTGTTGGGTTCACGCCAGCCCATGATTAACGCCTTGGCCCGTTTGGGCGCTCTGCAAGCAGGTGAACTGCCCAAGAACTTCGAGTCGTCGGGCATTGCGGGGGGTAAGGCAATCAGCGCATTGTTTGCCTCGCATCCCCCTATTGAGTCGCGCATTCATGCGCTGCAGTCCCTGCAACGCATTTAACACGCTCTGTGTACGCCGCCCCCTACGTGGGCGGCGTTACAGACATTAATCAAGCAACAGGTCAAACCACGCGATTGCCTTCTTCCAAGCATCATGTGCATCAGCGGCGTTATAACTGGGCCGGTAATCAGCATAGAAGGCATGGCCCGACTCGGGGTAGACCTCGATGCGCGATTGACGCGCCGCCTCGCTGCCCTGCTGCAGCGCCTCTTCCATGCGCTTGACATCTTCCAGTGGAATACTGGCGTCCTGACCACCATAAAGCCCCAACACAGGTGCGTGCAGGCGTCCGGCGACATCAACAGGATGTTCCTTCTGTAGAGGGCTATGCCCGGTAGCCAGTTTGCCATACCAGGCAACCCCGGCCTTGCACGCTGGATTATGCGCGGCATACATCCAGACCAACCGCCCTCCCCAACAGAAGCCCGTGACACCCAGCCGGGTGACATCCGCCCCCTGAGCGGCTGCCCACTCCACACTGGCATCCAGGTCGGACAGCACTTGCTCATCAGACACTTTGGAGACGATTTCTTGGATGAGCTCGGTGATATCTGTGTACTGTGTGGCGTCACCCTGGCGTTGGTATAGCTCCAGGCCGACCGCCATGTACCCTTCATGTGCGAGCCGGCGGCAGACGTCCTTAATATGTTCGTGTAAGCCGAAGATCTCCTGTATGACCAGGATCAGCGGCGGACGCTCCACCGCAGCGGGGGCTGCGTAATAAGCGGCCATTGTGCCGTCTTTTACGGTGATGTCCGTCATGCCATGACGCAGGCCATCAGAACTTGTCTGAATGGTACTGTCGTTGCTACCGGTGATCTTGGAATATGTCATGGTCCCTCCTGTAAGTGAATCTAATGAGCTTGTTCCCAGTTTTGCCCAAGGCCGACTTCGGCCACCAGCGGAACACTCAGTTGCGCCACTGATGACATCAGACCAGGCAGGCTGCCTGCCACGGCCTCGACTTCAGCGTCCGGCACATCCAGCACCAGCTCGTCATGAACCTGCATGACGAGCTTCGCCTCCATCGCTTCAGCGCGCAACCAGTCGTCGACCGCGACCATGGCCATCTTAATGAGATCCGCCGCAGTCCCCTGCACGGGTGCATTAATGGCGGCGCGCTCCGCCGCAGCACGACGTGGGCCCTTGGCGCCACGCAGGTCGGGCAGCCAAATACGACGCCCAAAAACGGTTTCGACATAACCTTGATCGGCCGCCTGAGCACGAATAGTGTCCATATACCGCGCCACGCCCGGGTAGCGGGTGAAGTAGCGGTCAATATAGGCTTTCGCAGCGTCCCGGGTAATACCCAGATTGGAGGCCAGGCCGAATTCCCCCATGCCGTATATCAGACCGAAATTAATGGCCTTGGCCGCACGCCGCTGCTCTGATGTGACGTTCTGCAGCGCAACGCCAAAGACTTCTGACGCTGTGGCGCGGTGAATATCGAGGTTTTCGGTAAAAGCACGGCGCAGGTTTTCGTCGTCTGACATATGTGCCATGACGCGAAGCTCGATCTGTGAGTAGTCTGCCGAGACTATCTTGCCGCCACTGGCCACAAACGCCGTGCGCACCCGCCTGCCTTCTGCAGTGCGTACCGGAATATTCTGCAGATTGGGTTCGGAAGATGCGAGTCGCCCCGTAATGACTGCGGCCTGAGCATAGCGCGTATGGACCCGTCCGGTCGTCGCGTTAATCATCTTGGGGAGTTTGTCGGTATAGGTAGACTTGAGCTTGGCAAGCGCCCGATATTCGAGAATCAGGGCCGGTAATGGGTAGTCCAACGCGAGCTTGTTCAGCACTTCTTCGTCTGTGGACGGCGCACCGCTAGCCGTCTTGCGCACTACCGGCAGCCCCATACGCTGAAAGAGCACTTCCCCCAGCTGTTTGGGCGAATTCAGATTGAAGGGCTGCCCTGCCAGTTCGTGAACCTTGCTTTCCAGCTCCAGCATCTGCCGACCCAGCTCGTGACTCTGCATGGCCAGGGCGTGAGCATCGAGCTTGACTCCATTACGCTCGATGGTAGTGAGGACTTCAGAGCAACGAATCTCCAGTTGATAGATGCGCTCCAACCCTGGCTCAGCGGCAAGGCGTGGCCGCAGGATTTGATGCAGCTGCCAGGTGAAGTCAGCGTCTTCGCACGCGTAATGTGAGGCCTTCTCGACTTCGACTTCATCGAAGCCAATCTGCTTCGCACCCTTCCCGCAAATGTCCTCGTATGCGACCCCTCCCCGCCCCAGCCAGCGTTCACCGAGCTCCTGCAGGCTGACCCGACGATGGGATTCCAACACATAGGACTGCAGCATGGTGTCTTCCGTGACTCCGGCCAGGTGAACACCTTCGTTCGCCAGCACATGCGCGTCATACTTGGCGTTGTGCAGCAGTTTCGCAGCCTTGGGGTTCTCGAGCCACGGACGCAACCGCTCCAACACCATTTCTTTGTCAAGCTGGGCTACGGCGTCAGGCCCACGATGAGCCACAGGGATATAGCAGGCCACGCCCCCGGCCGTCGCGAAGGAAATCCCCACCAACCTTGCCGCCATCGGATCCAAAGAGGTGGTTTCCGTATCCATGGCCACCAGCTCGGCCTCTTCAAGCCGCTGTACCCAGCGGGCTAAAGCCGCCGGCTCGAGTACCGTCTCGTATGCCGTGGGAGGTGCAGGCGGCGCATCCGCCGCCACTCGCGCGTCTTGGGCGGGGACGCGGGATTGATCGCCGGTTAGTTCCCTTAGCCAGGTCCTGAAGCCGTACTGTTCGAAGAGCTCGATCAGCACGTTGCGGTCAGGTTCGCGGGGCACCAGCGATTCCAGCCCGCCATTAAAGTCCATTTCGCAATCGACTTTAATGGTGGTGAGTTTTCGGGTCAACGCGAAGTTGGGAATCGCATTTCGCAGGTTCTCTCCAGCCACACCTTTGATTTGGTCGGCGTTGGCGACCAGATTATCGAGCGAGCCATATTCATTCAGCCATTTGGCGGCGGTTTTCGGGCCGACCTTGGGCACCCCGGGTATATTGTCCACCGCATCGCCCACAAGCATGAGATAATCAACTATCTGTTCAGGAGCCACACCAAATTTGTCGTGCACGCCTTTTACATCTAGGCGCTCACCGTTCATGGTGTTCACGAGCTCCACGTGCTCATTGACGAGCTGCGCAAGATCCTTGTCCCCCGTGGAAACAATGGTATGCACGCCCTGTTCGGCTGCCTGGCAGGCGAGTGTCCCGATAATGTCATCGGCTTCGACGCCAGGCACTGAAATAACTTTCCATCCCAGGGCCGCCACGGCTCGGTGTATGGGCTCGATTTGTGCTGCAAGGTCTTCAGGCATTGAAGGCCTGTGCCCCTTGTAATCTGGATACAGCTCTTCGCGGAAGGTTTTGCCCCGGGCATCGAAAATGCACGCAGCAAAATCTGCCTTGTATTCGGAAATCAGTCTCCGTAACATGGAGATGACCCCGTACAGAGCGCCGGTCGGCTCGCCTTTTGCATTACGCAAATCCGGCATGGCGTGAAAGGCCCTGTACAGATAGCTGGACCCATCAACAAGCAACAAGGTTTTTTTCATGTCCAATAGAATTGTCCGTTTACCGGCAACACAGCAGATCCCTCGGATTATGTCAGAGATGGAGGCTGCCGCGGAAACGCTCCAGGAAATGGGCTGGGGCGTGAGCGTGTTCGGAAGCGCAAGATTGCGCCCGGGCTCGCCATATTATCAACTCGCCGAGACTCTCGGCGCTCGTCTGGCCAAGGCCGGCCTGGCCGTCATCGCCGGAGGCGGGCCCGGCATTATGGAAGCGGCCAACAAAGGGGCCTATGAGGCCGGCGGTCATAGTGTAGGGCTGAACATCACCCTGCCGCGCGAACCCCATAACAATCACTACCAGACACACAGTCTGCAATTTGATTATTTTTACTCGCGTAAGGCGACTTTTGTCATGCACAGTGCCGCTTATATCGCCCTGCCCGGCGGTTTCGGCACACTAGATGAGCTCTTCGAAGTCACCACACTGGTACAAACCGGCAAGATCCCCGACGCCCCTATCGTGCTGATCGGCACCGAATTCTGGGCGGGCTTGCTGGACTGGGTGCAAAACCAGCTACTTAGCAACGGCCTCATCGGCCCCAATGACCCAGATCTTTTCTTCGTCACCGACGACATCGACGCAGTCATGGAACACATCCACACCCACTGCGCCGATTGCTTCACACGCCACGAAGAACCTTCCCTGCCCATCGAACGCGAAGGCAGCCCCGCTTAACGACCCAAAAGTGGGGTCAGACCCCGGTTTCACCGAAACCGGGGTCTGACCCCAGTTTTTACACTTTTTATGCTGCGGAGCCGCTTTCGCGGGACATGCGGCGGCGTTCGTGTTCTTTGAGGTAGCGCTTACGCAAGCGGATGGAGGTGGGGGTGACTTCCACGAGTTCGTCGTCATCGATGAACTGTACGGCGTACTCGAGGGTGAGTGCGATGGGCGGCACGAGGTCGATATGTTCGTCCTTACCCGATGCCCGTACGTTGGTGAGCTTTTTCTCGCGGATCGGGTTGACCACCAGGTCGTTATCGCGGCTGTGAATGCCGATGATCATGCCCTCGTAGAGCGGATCCTGCGGGGAGACAAACATGCGGCCGCGATCTTGCAATTTCCACAGTGCATAGGCGACCGCCTGGCCGTCGTCCTGGCTGATTAGGACACCATTGCGCCGCTCACCCAGGTTGCCTTCCTTGATGGGCCCGTATTCGTCAAAAATGTGACTCATCAACCCTGTGCCCCGGGTCAGATTCAGGAATTCGGTCTGAAAGCCGATCAAGCCGCGTGCAGGAATACGATATTCAAGACGAGTACGGCCCCGGCCATCAGCCACCATGTCCAACAGTTCGCCCTTGCGACGACCCAGCTCTTCCATCACGCCGCCCTGATGCCCATCTTCGATGTCCACCGTAAGAAGTTCATAGGGCTCCATGCGCTGGCCGTCGACTTCCCTGAACATCACCCGTGGCCGCGATACCGCCAGCTCATAGCCTTCGCGACGCATGTTTTCGATCAGAATCGTGAGATGAAGCTCGCCGCGGCCACAGACTTCGAATACGGTTTCATCAGCCGTATCGTTGACACGCAGGGCCACATTGGATTTGAGCTCCAGTTCAAGCCGTTCCCTGATCTGGCGGCTGGTCACGAACTTGCCTTCGCGACCTGCCAGAGGCGAAGTATTGACCATGAAGTTCATCGTGAGGGTCGGCTCATCAACGCTAAGCATGGGCATGGGTTCCGGCTTTGCCGGATCCATGACAGTACAGCCAATACCGAGCTCATCAATGCCGTTGATCAGAACAATATCGCCCGCCTGAGCTTCCTCGACCAGCTCGCGCTCCAGGCCCTTGAACTTCAGTACCTGATTAACGCGACCTTTGATGGGCTTCCCTTCAGGGCCGAACTGAACCAGCACATCCTGGGCTGCGCGCAAACGGCCGCGATTAATGCGCCCCACGCCGATCTTGCCAACGTAGCTGCTGTAATCAAGCGAAGTGATCTGCATCTGTAGAGGGCCGTCGGCGTCGTCTTCACGCTGTGGCACGTGCTCGAGGATGGCCTCGAAAAGCGGGCGCATGTCGCCGTCGCGCACATCCTCTGTCAACCCTGCATAGCCGGACAAACCGGAAGCGTAGACAATAGGGAAGTCCAGTTGTTCGTCAGTCGCACCCAGCTTATCGAAGAGATCGAAGGTAGCGTTGATGGCGTGATCCGGCCGTGCTCCCGGCCGGTCTATCTTATTGACGACGACGATCGGCTTAAGCCCCAGGCCTAGTGCCTTTCGCGTAACGAAGCGGGTTTGTGGCATGGGGCCTTCCACCGCATCCACCAACAGCAGCACCCCGTCAACCATAGACAGCACCCGCTCCACCTCTCCACCGAAGTCGGCGTGTCCCGGGGTGTCGATAATGTTAATGTGCACGCCTTCGTATTCGACCGCGCAATTTTTGGCCAGGATCGTGATACCGCGTTCTTTTTCAATGTCGCCGGAGTCCATCACGCGTTCAGCCACTTGCTGATTGTCGCGGAAGGTACCAGACTGGCGTAGCAGTTGATCGACCAACGTTGTCTTGCCATGGTCAACGTGTGCGATGATCGCCACATTACGCAATGCGCGTTTCATAAGTCATCCTTTTGATTGGGAAGCCACAGGCATCAGGCCTGCGGGGAGAGCGTGCAGGGGCAGCAGCGCCTCTTGGGGTCGCTCCATGGCCTGAAGCGCCTCGAGGCTAATGGAATCTGTGATGCTGAAGGGGCCGACACGGGTGCGGCGCAGGGCGTGCAGATGCGCCCCACAACCGAGGCGTCGGCCGATATCCTGTGCCAGAGTGCGGATATAAGTGCCTTTGCTGCAGTCCACGAGCAGGCGAGCCGTCATGCCATCGAAATCCAGCAGCTCCAGTTCATGAATAGTCACCCGGCGTGGCGGACGCTCCAGCTCTATGCCCTGACGAGCGTATTCGTACAAGGGCTTGCCATCGCGTTTCAGTGCCGAATACATGGGAGGAATCTGCTCGATTTCGCCTCTGAATTCCGGCAGCACCTGCATCAACGCCTGCTGGGTAATACCGCCAAACCCTTCCGGCGCACGCATCGTCACGTGTCCCGTCAGGTCGCCACTGTCGGTTTCCTCACCAAACCGTAGCGTCGCCTCATAGGTTTTATCGGCCTCCAACATGGTGCCGCAGATTTTGGTGGCACGCCCCATACAGCAGACCAGCAGACCCGTTGCAAAGGGGTCCAGCGTGCCGGTGTGACCCGCCTTGCGGGCATCGACCGTGCGCTTTGCTCGCTGCAAGGCATGATTGCTGGACAGGCCCTCGGGCTTATCCAGGAGTAGGACACCATCGAGCAGTTGCCCGCGTCGTTTAGAGGCCCGCATGATCTTCTAAAGTTATCTGTAGATGGAACTGAGTGTTGCGCACCGAGCGCCGCAAGAGATCATCGCAATGCTGAACGGCTGCTAGAGCCGGTACACGGGATAACGCACGGCGCCGGAAAAATTATTTCAGGTCGTCGGGGTCGTCTGGCGGGGGCAACGCGTCAGCCTTATCGGTGCGATTAGCATCGTCGATAAGGCGGGCAAGATGCAGGCCACGTTCGATGCCTTCATCGTGGATGAAGCGCAAAGTGGGCACGGTATGAATATGAAGAAGCTTGAACAACAGGGAGTGGAACCAGCCGGCCTTTTCGTTCAGGGTTGCAGCGGCCTCTGCAGGCTCGCCACCCAATACGGTGAAATAGACTTTGGCGTGCGCATAATCTGGGGACAGATCAACGCCCGAAAGCGTGATCAGCCCCACTCGCGACACGTCAATTTCGCGCTGGATAATGACGGCCAGATCCTTTTGAATCTGGTCGGCAAGCCGGAGATTCCGGCCTGCGTTCTGTCGAGTCTTGTGTCGAGCCATGATGCCTGATTAAAGGGTGCGGGCAATCTCGCGAATTTCGAAGACTTCGAGCTGGTCGCCCACTTCGATATCGTTGTTGCCCCGCAGAGTGATACCGCAGTCGAAGCCTGCCTTGACTTCGCGGACATCGTCCTTGAAGCGGCGCAGCGACTCGATCGCCCCGGTCCAGATGACCACATTGTTGCGCAACAGGCGCACCTGAGAATCGCGACGCACAACCCCGTCGAGCACCATACACCCGCCCACTTTACCGATACGCGAAATGCTGTAGACCTCGCGGATCTCGACCATACCAACCACTTCTTCGCGTTTTTCGGGTGCCAGCATGCCGGACATGGCATTACGCACTTCTTCAACGGCATCGTAGATGATGTTGTAGTAACGCAGGTCGATTCCGTTGTTCTCGGCCAACTTCTTAGCGCTTTGCTCGGCGCGCACGTTAAACCCGATGATGACTGCATTGGATGCAATCGCCAGGTTAACGTCGCTCTCGGAGATACCCCCGACGGCCGCATGCACCACCTGAACGCGGACTTCGTCAGTGGAAAGCTTGAGCAGCGATTGAACAAGCGCTTCCTGAGAACCCTGAACGTCGGTCTTGACAATAAGCGAGAGCGTCTGCGTGCCTTCGCCCATGTTCTCGAACATCGACTCGAGCTTGGCGGCCTGCTGACGTGCCAATTTGACGTCGCGGTACTTGCCCTGACGGAACAGGGCGATCTCGCGCGCCTTACGCTCATCTGCAATGACTATGACTTCGTCACCCGCCTGCGGAACATCGCTTAGGCCCTGGATTTCCACCGGAATGGAAGGCCCGGCCTCGGAGACGCTCTTGCCCTGGTCGCTAAGCATCGCGCGTACACGGCCGAAGCTCGCGCCGACCAGAACTACGTCACCGCGTTTGAGTGTCCCACTCTGTACGAGAATCGTAGCCACTGCGCCACGCCCCTTGTCCAGACGGGCCTCGATAACCACGCCTTTCGCCGGCGCTTCAACGGGAGCGGTCAGCTCCAGAATCTCAGCCTGCAGCAGAACGTTTTCGAGCAGAGCATCAATGCCTTCACCAGTCTTGGCAGATACGCCCACGAAGGGGACATCACCGCCATACTCTTCCGGTACCACCTGCTCTGCCACGAGTTCCTGCTTGACGCGCTCAGGGTTGCCCTCGGGCTTGTCGATCTTAGTGATGGCCACGACCATCGGCACATTAGCTGCCTGGGCGTGGTGAATCGCCTCGCGAGTCTGCGGCATGACACCGTCATCGGATGCCACTACCAGAATGACAATATCGGTTGCCTTGGCACCACGTGCACGCATCGCCGTAAAGGCCTCGTGCCCCGGGGTATCAAGGAATGTGACCATGCCACCTTCTGTCTTGACGTTGTAGGCGCCGATATGCTGCGTAATACCCCCGGCTTCGCCTGAAGCTATCTTGGTGCGGCGGATGTAGTCGAGCAATGACGTCTTGCCGTGGTCGACGTGACCCATAACCGTAACGACCGGCGCTCGGGGCAAGGCTTCTGCGTCGACGGCGTCGGCTTCCACCAGGAACGCTTCCGGGTCGTCGAGCTTGGCCGCAATAGCGGTATGGCCCATTTCCTCGACCAGAATCATGGCCGTTTCCTGATCAAGCACCTGGTTAATGGTAACCATTTGACCCAGCTTCATGAGGTGCTTAATGACCTCGGCCGCCTTGACCGCCATTTTGTGGGCCAAGTCGGCCACAGTAATTGTTTCAGGCACGTGAACTTCACGCGCGATGAACTCCTGAACCTGCGGCTCGCGACGCTCTTGCTGAGCTTGGCGATTGCGCCCGCCTCGGCCGCCCTTGCCACGGCCACCGCCGGCGCGCCAACCTTCGCGGCCGGCCGGTGCTGCCGCCGGCGTTTCTTTAGCGGCCGGACGCTTGCGCCCGCCGTCTTCCTTCCAGGACCCGGTTTCTTGCGCCTTAGTTGCACCCTTAGTGTCAGTGGTGGCGGCCTTCGCATCCTTCTTGCCCTTACCCGGCTTGTGCAGGGTCCCCGAGATACCTTCCGGCTCAGGTGCCTTCAAAACCTTACGCGGGCGACTGAGCATTGCGCGCAAAGCCGCTGCCTCGGCTTCGGCAGCCTTACGGGCCTTTTCGCGTTCTTCGTCGCGAGCACGCTCTGCTGCGCTCGGCGCAGCCGCGGCCCGGGTGCGCGTCGCTGCCGGCTTAGCGGTGTCGGTGCCGGATGCCTTAGCACCTTCCCGCTTGGAACGGGATGCAGGCGCTGCCGCGGCCGGCGCGCGCTCTTCACGCTCGGACTTGCCCTTGGAAGCGTCAGGCTGCGGTGCTTCTGTGTCTGCCGCTTTTTTCGGTGCAGCAGGCGCTTCCTGTTTGGCTTGTTCCGCCGCAGGCTCAACCACCGCAGTTGGCTCAGCGGGCTGCTCGGCCACCGCAGGCTCTTGCGCTTGCGGTTTATCTTCGGCGGGCGCCTCAGCCTTGACAGCGGGAGTCTCGGGAACGCTAGGAGCTTCAGGAGCGGCCGCCTTTGCGGGCTCAGGAGTTTCCTGGGCCGGTGCTTGTGCGACTTCTTGGGCCTGCTCTGGTGCCTTGCTCTGAGTTTCTTGCGGAGCAGGTTGAGCCGGCGCTTGTGGCTCGGGTGCAGCAACCTTGGGAGATGCGTCAGCCGCGGCGACTTCCTTGGTTTCCGGCTGAGCCGCCGGCTTCGCTACCTGGGCGTCGGCCTCAGCTTCGGCACGAGCCTGCTCGGCAGCACGAGCCGCTTCCGCCGCCAGTTCACGGGGATCGCGTTTGACGAAGACGCGCTTCTTACGAACCTCGACCGGAATCGTGCGGGAACGCCCTGAACCGTCAGCTTGGCGAATCTCCGATGTCTGGCGGCGCGTCAGCGTAATTTTGTGACCGTCCGACGCACCATGCGCCCGACGCAGCGACTCGAGGAGCTTCGCCTTATCCGCGTCGGTGACTGGGTCGTCGACCGATTTGATGTCAACGCCAGCGGCCTGCAGCTGCTCCAGCAGTGCATTCGCGGGCATTTTCAGTTCCAATGCGAACTGGGCGACGGTGTTACTCGGCATTCGACTCTCTCTTGCTTGCTACTACTATTTTTCAATATGGATGGACCCGGCTGTTGTCTGACTCATGTCAGGCCTCATCATCGAACCAATGTGCTCTGGCTTTCATGATGATGTCGCTGGCCTCTTCTTCGCTCAAGTCTGTGATTTCGCAAAGCTCGTCAGCGGCGAGCTCAGCCAGCGCATCAATGTCGAGAATATCGTTCTCAGCCAGCTTGGCTACCAGCTCAGGGGTCAACCCTTCGATTTCCAGGAGATCTTGCGCCGCAGTCATGCGCTCTTCCTGGGCAATGGCCTCAGTTAGCAGGGCATTGCGGGCGCGCGTCCGAAGCTCATTGACGGTTTCTTCGTCGAAAGCCTCGATGTCGAGCAGCTCCTGTATGGGCACATAGGCCACTTCTTCCAGACCAGCAAACCCTTCGTCGATCAGAATATCTGCAACTTCTTCGTCGACATCCAGTCGCTCTATGAACGTCTGGCGCAGCTCGGCACGCTCTTCTTCCTGGCGGTTCTGGCTTTCTTCAGGCGTCATAATGTTGATCTGCCAGCCAGTAAGCTCGGAAGCGAGCCGCACGTTCTGACCACGCGCACCAATAGCTTTGGGCAGATTTTCTGCATCTACCACAACGTCCATAGCACGCTTATCTTCGTCGACGACAATCGACTCAACGTGTGCGGGTGCGAGTGCGCCGATGACAAACTCCGCCGGATCGTCGGCCCACAGTACGATATCGACCTGCTCACCGCCCAGCTCGTTGCGCACAGCAGTGACACGTGAGCCGCGCATACCGACACAAGTACCGATGGGGTCGATACGTTTGTCGTACGCTACCACTGCAATTTTAGCGCGTACACCCGGGTCACGCGCGGCGGCTTTAATTTCGAGCAGCCCCTGTTCGATTTCGGGCACTTCGTTCTCGAAGAGCTCACGAATGAACTCCGGCGCCGTGCGCGAAAGAATGACCTGTTGACCACGCGCGGCATGATCGATTCTGGCCACCCAAGCACGGATGCGGTCACCTACGCGGATGTTTTCACGCGGTATCATTTCGGAACGGGGCAGACGACATTCAATCTTGCCCGTGTCGATGATCGCATCGCCTTTATCCATGCGCTTGACCACCCCGGAAACGACGGTTTCACCGCGCTCCAGGAAGTCGTTCAGCACCTGCTCACGCTCGGCGTCACGAATTTTTTGCAGAATCGCTTGCTTGGCGGCCTGCGCACCGATACGACCGAATTCCTCGGGTTCGAGCGGTTCTTCAATGTATTCGCCGACTTCAATGCCAGGCACGATCTCCTGGGCATCACTCCACATTTCCTGGCGATCGGGTTCTTGCAGCCCCAATTCATCGGGCACAACCACCCAGCGGCGAAAGCCTTCATGCTCACCCGTCTGGCGATCAATGGAAACACGGATGTCCGCATCTTCCTTGAAACGCTTCTTCATGGCGGAGGCCAGCGCACTTTCGAGCGCCCCAAACACCACTTCGCGTTCGACATTCTTTTCACGCGCCAAGGCGTCGACCAAAAGAAGAATTTCGCGACTCATCGCTTTTTTCCCTTGAAATCTAAAATGGGATCCAGTTTTGCGCGTTCAACGTCGTCGAACGTGAAACCGAGAACCTGGAGTTCTCCGGATTGAGTTTCGTACTCGAGACCGAAAGCAGCCGTCTCTGTTTCGCCTTCCTGGGGAGCAAGCAGCACCCCCGTAAAGACCTTGCGATTATCCACCGCTGCGCGCAACCTGATCTCGACCCGCTCGCCCACGAAACGCATGAAGTCTTCCGGTCGCTTCAACGGGCGATCCACACCCGGCGAACCAACCTCTAGGCGGCGGTAATCGATGTTTTCGACTTCGTACACCCGTGAAAGGTGCCGGGAAGTACGCTCGCAGTCTTCGATGCGCACCCCTTCGGGGCGATCGATAGTGACTCGCAACAGCCCGCCAGGGACTCGCTCGACATCGACGAGTTCTACGTCCATGCCGGCCAGGGCTTCCTGGGTCAGGGCGAATAGTTCAGCTGCCATAAAATCCAAAAAAAATGGGCTGCAAAGCCAGCCCACTGTTATCGCGCAACCGTGGTGCCCAAACACTTTGTGCCCGGGAGGCCGATCCGGTCCGCCTTTGAAATGTGCCGCTAAATTGTTGCCTTGCAAGACCGGTACTTACCGCCTGGCCTCTCAAACAATATAGCTATAAAGCACTATAGTCTAACAGATTTCACAGTTTTTATCTGTAATCACCGAGACTTATTCAATTTGCCCAAGGCTGACTCATGAGCCGTGGCGCTGCGAGGCTGCCAATCGTCGCCACGACCGCCCCCGGTGCGACCCCTACCCTTTTTATTCTGCTTCGCAGGGCGCCCTTTAGAGGCGGTTTTTGCCGCCGGCCCACGACGACGGCCTTCTGATTCCTGGGGTGCCCCTTTCTTGCCCCGTGCAGGACCTTTGCCGCGACCCGATGGGGAAGGTGAACCGCCCTGCCCGGGATGCCCATTGGCATAACCGCCGGTCACCAGCAAGCCCGGACCGAAGGGATCGGCAAGATATCCCGCAGCAAGCCCCCCAGTGATTCGGCCGCGCCGACTCACTTTTGCGCCGTTCATACCATTGCGTTGCAATGTGCCAAAACCTGGAGGCAGTGCGCTGTCATGCGATAGCGGTTGACGTTCGCGCTCACGGCTATCATCGTCTTCGCGCAAAAGACCCAGCTGCACCATAAGTGCTTGCGCCATGGCAGGATTGAGCTCTTCCCAGCGCCCGCGGCGCAGATTACGCGGCAGCACAACTTCGCCAAAACGCGTGCGTATCAGCCTACTGACGGTGACGCCTGCGGCTTCGAACATACGTCGAACTTCGCGATTACGCCCCTCGTGTAGGGTTACGCGGTACCACTTGTTACTACCTTCACCACCCAAGAATTCCAGCGTGCCAAACCGAGCCTCGCCGTCGTCAAGTTGAATACCCTTAACCAGCCGCTCCTGCTGTTCTTCAGGCAGCTCGCCTAATACGCGCACAGCGTATTCGCGCTCTGCTCCGTAGCGTGGATGCATCAGACGGTTGGCAATTTCGCCGGAAGTGGTAAAGATGAGCAGGCCTTCAGTGTTCAAGTCTAGACGCCCCACGGAAAGCCATTTGCCCACTTTCAGCTTCGGCAGACGCGCAAATACAGTTGCGCGCCCTTCAGGGTCGTCATGACTGACAATCTCCCCCGCCGGCTTGTGATAAAGAATGACGCGTGGCGGTTTTTTCTTGCTAGGCCTGGAGATCAAGCGACCATTGACACGGACCTGATCGTTTTCGGCCACACGCTGGCCGATATGAGCCGGCTCACCGTTGACGGACACGCGGCCCGCGATGATGAGCTCTTCCATTTCGCGCCGCGAACCGATGCCTGCCTCGGCAAGCACCTTGTGCAGCTTCGGCATTAATGCATCGCTCTTCAGGAATTTACCCAAGCGTTGCGGCAGCTGTTCGCTGCGCTCCAGAAACGACAGAGCCATCTCCGCTTCGCGATCTAGCTCCGGTGAGTCGTTTCTGCGGCCGCGACGGCGGCCCTTAGCGTTCTGACCACGGGCGCCCTCCGCAGCAGGCTGATTGTGAGCTGCCGCATCATGCTGAGGCGATTCCCCTGTTGCCCGCGGCGCTGCTGCAGAGTCACTCTTCCGTTTACGGGGAGCCGAACGGCGCGCCTTGGAGGCTGGACGATTTTGACCCGCCTTTCCGGATTCGGAGTCGGCAACCTCTTGGGATGCGACGTCGGGAGTATCCTTCGCAGCCTGTGTGGCTCCATCGCCGCGCCGGCGCCTGAAAGGGGTACGCAGTTTGCGGCCCGACCCCCGGGGCTTTGCCACCCCAACCGCCGCATCACCCTGTGTGGTGGTTGCGGCCGGCACATCGGAACCTTCGGCGACGGGAGCCGACGTTTCGTTCACGTTAGTCATCTTCTTTCTGATACTCCGTAGAATGCTTGGTGACAGCTGCAAGACTGCTTTCTTGTAACTCATCACCACTACTATTTTGATATGTCTCTGATGCGGTTGCCGCGTTCTCTTGCGCTTCCGCGCGCGGGTTATCGTCAATTTCTTCGGTATCGAACGCCAGAGCAGCCAGCGCTTCTGTCGCATCGATATCCATCAGCGGGGGCAATTCATCTAGTGATTTCAGACCCAAATCGTCCAGAAACTGGTGTGTCGTCCCAAACAGCGCCGGCCTTCCCGGTGCGTCGCGATAGCCTAATACTTCAATCCAGCCGCGCTCTTCAAGGGTCCGTACGATCTGTGTAGAGACGGTGACACCGCGAATGTCTTCGATATCGCCACGTGTGACGGGTTGCCGCCACGCAATGATTGCCAAGGTTTCGAGAACAGCACGTGAGTACTTGGGGGGCCGGACGGGATCGAGCCGGCTCAAGTATCGCTGCATTTCGGGCCGACTTTGAAAGCGCCAGCCAGAGGCGACATTGACGAGCTCCAGACCCCGGTCTTGCCAGTCCAGCTGAAGCAATGCAAGCAAACGTCGTAAATCGTCGGCCTGAACTTCTTCCTGCGAAAAAAGCTTGCGCAAGTCGGACAGGGACATAGGTTGGTCGGCACATAATAGCGCGGTTTCAAGTATTCGTAATGTCTCGCCTTCGGTCATGTGCGAATTTTCTGTTGTGTTGCTTGCAAAAAATGCTTCTGCGCGTTAAGATTCTTCTTTCAGACGCGGGGTGGAGCAGTCTGGCAGCTCGTCGGGCTCATAACCCGAAGGTCGTAGGTTCAAATCCTGCCCCCGCAACCAAAATTCCCAAAAGGGCCGGTCATTGCAGACCGGCCTTTTTCTTTTTTCGGCATAGATTTCGGCATAGATAAAAACAACCGCCGCCGCGAACCTGAAACTTTCAGCGCGATTAGTTCCAAAGCCGGAATCACAATAGCCAAACGCCATATTTTTCATGATGAGGGCCGCGCCCAATCCGTGCCGGCATGATGGCTTTGAACCGTGGCCTGACAATCTAGACCGCCAGACCGGGATCAGCGGCAACTGGAAATGAGTGCGGGGCGTGCTCCACCGCTTCGGACAGCGCACACCAATGGGGTCTGCACAGCTGAAGGCAGGCTGGATAGCCGTTTACTTATTCTGTATTGATGCTGTAAAAGCTGCGAACGACAAGTTTGAAACCAGACTTGGTTCGGGCTGCTTGAGAATTCGCCCATGAGCCGCGATAAATTTTGTAGCGGCCGACACTTTTACGATAGCCCACACATTTGACTGGGGGCGCCGTTGTCGGGCAACGTTTTTGTCATTACAACATTCTCAGTAAGTCATTGCAAGCAATTCCGGCGTGCATATGCCTGGATTTGCTGCCTTAGTTGTCACACCACGACAATGCCTTCGCGTCCGGGCAGATGCATTGTGGTCAAATGGTTCCAGGAGGGCATGATGGCGTGAATTTTGAAATTGTGAGTGTAGAAAGCATCTCGGCGATCCCACCAGGCCAATGGGATGCCTTGAGCCGAGGCAATCCCTTGCTCTCTCATGCGTATCTCGAGGCATTGGAATCCACACAATGCGCCGTCCCCCGCACGGGCTGGCATCCCCGGCACTTGGCCCTGATGCGTACCGGGTCAATCCGAGCGGTAATGCCCCTATATGCCAAGACTCACTCACGCGGCGAATATGTATTTGACCAAGCGTGGGCCCATGCCTACGCCCGCTACGGTATGAAATACTACCCAAAGCTGGTGAGCGCGATCCCTTTCACACCGGTTCCCGGGCCACGTTTGCTGGCGCATGATCGCAACGACCAGCGACTGCTGCTGGAAGCAGCGAAGCAGTTGCTGCGAGAAGACGGTTATTCGTCACTTCATGTCTTGTTCCCGCACGAAGACGAATTGCCCGTACTGCTTGAGGCAGGGCTGAACCTGCGCAGCAGCATTCAGTTCCATTGGACCAACCGGGGCTATAGCGACATGGACGCATTTCTGGCCGCTTTGTCGCAAGCTAAGCGGAAAAAACTGCGCCAGGATCGCCGCGGTGTCAGTAAAGCAGGCATCACATTCCGGTGGTTAACGGGACACGAAATCGACAATTCGACGCTGCGCTTTCTATATCTTTGCTACGTCCAAACCTACTTGCAGCACGGCAACTCACCCTATCTCAACCTCGACTTTTTTGAGCGTCTCTATGATCGACTAAATGACTCTCTGGTGATAATTATCGCGGAACGGCGCGGTACGCCTATCGCTGCGGCTCTGAATATTCGCCACGGTGATCGCCTATACGGACGCTATTGGGGTAGCACGGAATACGTCCCAGGGCTGCACTTTGAGACCTGCTACATGCAAGGGATTGAATACTGCATTGCGCATGGCATACAGGTGTTCGAAGGGGGTGCGCAGGGGGAACATAAACTTGCGCGTGGCATGCTGCCGGTTGCGACAAAATCGGCTCACTGGATAGAAGACCCCGTCTTCAGCCCCGCCGTAACAGACTTTCTAGAGCGCGAAACGCCTCTTGTCGATCAATACCTGAAAGAGCTGCTGCATCACAGCCCATATCGGGGAACCTGACCCGGGTGCCGAAACAACAATGCCCGGCGCTCAATACGAAAGCTGCCGGGCACGCCCTGCCGTTAGCCAACACTAAGGCTTTATTTACCGCGGTCTTTGTCGGAGTCGGTCGGCGGCACACCGAAGGGAAACACATTGAACATGTTGCGCGTTTGATCCTGCATTTGGTCCTGCATCTGCACAAACAAATTTTTGCTTTGGTCGATATAGTTAGTCATCATGTTTTGCAGGACAGGAGTCTGCACATTCATGAACTGCGCCCACGCCTCCGGCCCAAAGTTTGAACCATAGATGCCCTTCGATTGTTCAGCCATGCGTTCCTGGATTTCGATGAAAGCAAGGATGTTCTTTTCCAGGAAGGTGCCCATCACGCCTTGCATCGCGTGCCCGTAGAAACGGATGATTTGTGAGAGAGCGGTGGCGGAAAACATGGGCACGCCACCGCTTTCCTCTTCGAGGATAATCTGCAACAGGATGCTGCGGGTCAACTCTTCGCCCGACTTCGCATCAATGACCTTGAAGTCTTCGTTGTCCAGAACCAGTTGCTTGACGTCCGCTAACGTGATGTAGGCGCTGGTCTGCGTGTCGTACAGCCTGCGATTGGGATATTTTTTTATAAGACGTACAGCGGAATGGGATTCAGTTTGAGTCATGAAAGAAGTCGAAAACTCTAGCAGATTATTGCCCCTTCGGAAATCTGGGGCACCTATGCGGATCTGGGCTAATTAGCCCATGTGCAGGCCGCCGTTGATGGAAAAATCGGCCCCGGTGGAAAAGCCGGATTCGTCAGATGCCAACCAGCACACGATAGAAGCGATTTCTTCGGGGTTGCCCAATCGCCTGACCGGTATGGTTGCGACGATTTTCTCTAGTACGTCGGGCCGGATGGCACGCACCATATCGGTACCGATATAGCCCGGCGACACCGTGTTGACTGTGACCCCCTTACTTGCAACTTCTTGCGCCAAAGCCATGGTGAAGCCGTGGATCCCCGCTTTGGCGGTGGAATAGTTGGTCTGGCCGAACTGCCCCTTTTGGCCGTTCACCGAACTGATATTGATAATACGCCCCCACCCCCTTTCGACCATGCCGTCGATGACTTGTTTGGTGACGTTGAAGAGGCTGTTTAGATTAGTGTCGATGACGGCTCGCCAATCCTCGAGGCTCATCTTGCGGAACAGGCCATCGCGCGTGATTCCGGCATTATTCACCAGAACGTCGACAGGACCGATTTCTTCGGCCACTTTACTGAAGGCCTGCGCAGTGGAGTCCCAGTCGGCCACGTTGCCCACGGAGGCATGAAACTTGAACCCCTGGGCAGCTTGTTCGTCTAGCCAGCGCTGATAATCGCGACTGGGACCACATCCGGCCACCACGGTAAACCCCTTTGAAGCCAGGCCTTGGCAGATCGATGTGCCTATGCCGCCCATGCCCCCCGTCACATAAGCAATTTTTCCAGTCATTTGAACGATCTCCGTGCAATTTAAATGAATTTCATACGTGGACACCAAGCGAGCTCATTACACCGCTCTCACCCTAACATAACTACCCGGTGCGGGCTCTAAGGCCTTATAGCGAGTGTTTCCCGGTCGCGCAGGCGCCTTCCGCTGGGGCCCGGCATGCTGAGTCAGCCAGCTGACCCAATCCGGCCACCAGCTGCCGGCCGTTTCCGTAGCGGTTTCAAACCAAGCGTCCGCTGACGGGGCGAGCTCGCCTTCAGCCATCTGGCCGGCAACCGACCAGTAGCTGCGTCTTTTCTTTGCCGGTGGATTAATAACCCCGGCAATGTGGCCCGAGGCGCCGAGCACAAAGCGCCGCGGCCCAGCAAGCAGCCGGCAAGATGCGTAGGCCGAGCGCCATGGGACGATGTGGTCGTCGCGCGAACCATAGACATAGGCCGGCATATCGAGCGAGCTGAGATCAATGGCGTCTCCGCCGATTTGCACACCCCCCGGTGTGCAGAGTTTGTTTTCGAGGTAGGTGTTGCGCAAATACCAGGTGAGGAACGGGCCGGGCAGATTGGTACCGTCGGAGTTCCAGAACAGCAGATCGAACGCGGGAGGCGGCAGCCCTTTGAGATAGTTATTGACCACGTAATTCCAGACGAGCTCGTTGGGCCGCAGAAAGGAAAATGTAGTGGCCAGTTCGCGCGCCGTTAATAAGCCGCCTTGAGCAAGCTGCTGTTCGCGAAGCCTGACATGAGTTTCGTCTATGAAGACGTCCAACACCCCCGTATCGGAAAAATCAAGCAAGGTGGTAAGCAGCGTAAGGGACGCTACCGGTTGCAAGCCGCGTGCATGCGCCAGCGCTAGTGCGCTGGCGAGCATGGTTCCGCCCACGCAAAAACCGAGGGCGTTGACCTGGGGCTGACGACTGATATCAGAAGCCACCTGCAGCGCGCGCAACACGCCTTCTTCCAGATAATCGGCCCAGCTGGCAGTGGCGGTGCCATCGGTATCCCCAGGCAAAGGATTGCGCCAGGAGATAAGGAAAACTGTATGCCCCTGTTCAACCGCGTAACGCACAAAGGAGTTTTCCGGCTGCAGATCCAGGATGTAGTACTTGTTGATGCAAGGGGGCACAATCAGCAGCGGCCGAGCATGCACTTTGTCGGTGAGCGGCGCATATTGGATAACCTGCATCAGCGAATTCTGGTAGACGACGCTGCCCGGGGTGACGGCGATATTGACGCCCAGCTCGAAGCCAGATTCGTCGGTCTGGCTCATGCGCCCTTTGCTAATGTCTTCCAGCAATAAACGCATGCCACTGGCAAGAGACTGCCCCCCGCTTTCCAGTAACAGCTGCTGCACCTCTGGATTGGTGAAGATGAAGTTGGTGGGAGCGGTGGCTTCAAGCCATTGCATGACGGAAAACCGCAGGCGGTTGCGCAGGGATTCGGATACCTGCGCGGCGTCTACCATACGGTTCATGGCGCGAGACGACAGCTGCCACAAATGCGCATTTAGCAGTGCCAAAGGATTGGCCCGCCAGGCTTCGGACTGGAAGCGCCTGTCTGTAGGTGGAGGAAGCGACCCGGTACGCGCCTGCTCAAGAATGCCGAGGTATTCCCCCGAGAATTCCGCCTGAATCCGCGCAAGCTCTTCCGGTGCCACCTGTATGGAGAGTGGCCAGGAGGCGGGAAAGGAAGAATTCACGTTTTGATACATAAAGTAATAACCTTCGCTGATGTGTCTATGGTGGAACGCAAAAGGGTACGTGTCAATCGGGGTTAGTATTCGTGGGCTGTTCGGCTTATTCCAGCCACGCGAGGGTCCCCATCCTGCCGCACACCGGTGAGCGCCGGTATGAGAAAAACAGGTCATCCCGCTCATAGGTGCACAGGCCGGCAATCTCGACACTTTGCACCCCCACTATTTCAAGGCGATGACGCGCCAGGCCGCCGAGATCGGCCTGCCACTTCCCTGCCCGCTTGCCGGCGACGAAGCGGGCAGCTGTTGTCGCGTCTCGCTCGACAAACGCCTGCCTCACTTCATCGCCCACTTCAAAGTTCGCCTGCCCGATGCAGGGCCCCACCCAAGCGCGCCAGCCACGCGCATGGGGCACTCTTCTTAACAGCGCCTCAAAGCAGGCTTCCAGAACACCGCCGGCCAAGCCACGCCAACCGGCATGCGCCACCCCTACCGCCTGCCCATCGATGTCTGCGATAACAACCGGCAGACAGTCTGCCGTCATGATTGCCAGTACGACTCCAGGGCAGGTCGTGACGGCCGCGTCAGCTCGCGGTGTTTCGTAACGGTTCTGCGTAGCAGTGACTTCGACCACATCAATGCCATGCACCTGTTCCAACCAGTACGGCCGGCCGGGCAAACCGACAGACAGGCGGCGGCGATTCTCACGAACCGCTTCCGGGTCATCGCCGACATGCGAGCCCAGATTCAACGCGCCCCACTCCCCGGTGCTGACGCCGCCGCGCCGAGTAGTGCACCCGTAGCCCACACCTTTCCAGGCGGCGCCGCTAATGGGTAACAACGAGGATTCGCCGGTCATCCCTGCCATTCGATGTTTCCCTGAACCACCACCATATCCGATGCCGGCTCGGCCTCGAAGTTGACCCGCCCCGCTCCGCCTGGATCTTCAAATGCCAGCGCGCGCGCGTGCAACATCTGTCGCGTGGCGCCGGCGAGCAACTTGCCGCCATACAAGGTATCTCCCAGGAGAGGATGTTGCAGGCTGGCCATATGGACGCGTATCTGGTGAGTGCGGCCGGTTTCCAGACGACACGCAAGCTCGGTCACCATGTGACCGCTGCTGTCCGACCCATACCGCAAAGGCCGGTAGTGGGTCAGCGCCGGTTTGGGAGCGATGGGGCGCTGAACTGACATGCGCACCGGTACAGACGGGTCGCGCCCGATGGGCAGATCGACGCTGCCGGCCTGCGCCACGTGACCATGGCAAAGCGCCACATATTCACGCCGGACCGTGCGGGCCTGCAACTGGCGCACAAGATCGGTCTGCGCGACATCGGTACGGGCGACAACCATAATGCCGGATGTGTCTTTATCGAGGCGATGCACGATGCCCGCTCGCGGGACCCGCGCCAATTCGGGGTAGCGAAACAGGAGGCCGTTCAGCAGGGTACCGCTCCAGTTGCCGGCACCAGGGTGAGTGACCAGGCCCGCCGGCTTATTGACTACCACCCAGTGTTCGCTTTCGGACACTACGCCGAACTCGACGTCTTCCGGCGTAAAAGCAAGATCCTCCGGCGCCAACTGCGGACGAACATGTATGACATCGCCCGGGCCGGCCAGCTGCCTGATTCTTGCGGTTTTGCCATTCAGCAACACATGACCGTTTTCTATCCACCCCTGCAGGCGACTGCGACTATGGTGTGGAATGAGACGCGCAAGAATCTTATCCAGCCTGTCGGGCACCGCCGTCACGTCGAGCTTGAACTGCTCTATGTCGGCTGCCTCGTTTTCCAAGGCAAAGGCCTCGAGATCAGGGTTGGGATTCTTGGACTTCAAGGGCGTACTTCCAGGCTCGTGGTCAGGCGTAGGGGTTCGATCATATAATTCACCGCGTATGCTAACACCGAGGATCCCTACGTGACATCGACTCCTTCCACCGCCCTGCACCGGCTGCGCCGTGCAGCCATCATGCTTTCCATGGCGGCTCTCGTCGCTGGCTGTGGCTCGATCAAGCCCGAACAGGATCCCACTGCCGGCTGGCCTGCTGAACGCCTGTACCGTGATGCGCGTGAAGCCATGAGCGCAGGCAGCTGGAACACTGCACGCAGCCGGCTGGAGGCCATTGAGGCGCGATACCCATTCGGTACCTACGCCCAGCAGGCGCTCATAGACCAGGCCTATATCAACTGGAAGGACGACGAGCCGGAACAGGCGCTGGCAGCTATCGACCGCTTCGAACAGCAGTATCCGAACCATCCGGGTATCGACTACATGCTGTATTTAAAGGGTTTAATCACCTTCACGCCCCCCAGCGCACCATTCAGCCGCCTGACACGGCAAGACCCTGCCGAGCGCGATCCCAAGGGGCTGCGTGAATCTTACGAAGCCTTCAACCAGTTACTGTCCCGCTACCCAGACAGCCGCTACGCCCCCGATGCCCGCAAACGGCTTACTTGGCTGGTCGATACCATTGCCCGCAACGAAGTCTATGTGGCCGAATACTATTATCGGCGCGGCTCCTATGTGGCAGCCGTTAACCGCGCACAAACGGTGATCACCGACTTTCAGGGTGTGCCCATCGCTGAAAAAGCGCTCTACATTATGTATTTGTCATACGACAAGCTAGGCCTGGATGAGTTGCGCGACGACACTAAGCGAGTCCTCGACCACAACTTCCCCAACAGTAAGTACTACACCCAGGGGCTGGAAGAGCCGGTTAATTATTGGAACCCCATGAACTGGTTCTAAGCATCTGCCACCATTTTTTCTTCTAGGAAGCTACGGGCTTTTTCCAGGTCGCGGGTTCGCGTGAACGGCGGCAGCCCGCGCCACAGCAGGCGGCCGTATCGCTTTTCAACCATGCGCGCATCGGCCACCAGCAACACCCCCCAATCGCGCTCGGTACGGATCAACCGCCCTGCCCCCTGCTTGAGGGCAATTGCCGCTTCAGGTAATTGATATTCCATGAAGGGGTTGCCGCCCCGTTCGCGGCAGGCGCGCAAGCGAGCTTCCAGCACAGGGTCGTCCGGTGGCGCAAAGGGCAGCTTGTCGATGGCCACCAGCGTCAGGGCATCTCCAGGAACGTCGATCCCTTCCCAGAAACTGGCGCTACCGACCAGCACGGCATTCCGCGCGGCAGCGAATCGTTCCAGCAGCATACGCCGTGACAACTCGCCCTGGCGCAGCAGTGGCCTGTCAATATCATGATCTTCGAAGTGATCCTCCAGAAGATCGGCCAAGTGGTCCACCGAACGTAAGGTGGTGCAAAGTACGAGTACCCCTCCTGGGCACGCCTGTATCAGAGGCAGCAGCAGTTCTGCAAAACGGGCATTGAAGTCTCGCGAATGCGCTTCCGGCAAGCTGGAAGGGACAAACAGCAAGCCCCGATTTTGGTAGTCGAAGGGAGACTCCCAGCGTGCCGTGCGCGCCTCCCACAAGCCCAGCTGGCGTGTGAAGTGACCGAAATCCCCATGTACGGAAAGCGTGGCCGAGGTGAGAATCCAGGCCTGATCCTTAGACCGGTAACGTGAGAAGATCTTGGCCACGGATAGCGGTGCGCTATGCAACCGCATGTGATGCGTGCCATGCTCCAGCCAACGTACTGCCTCGCCGGCTTCAGCCCGACTATCGGCCAGCGCATCATTTCCTTGGCGGTCGGGTTGACTCCATTGAAACAAGCGCGCACGCAGCTCAAGTGCTGACCGAGATGCCGCCGCCAGATCCGGGTGTTTTTCCGCCACCACATCCAGCAATGCAATAGCGCGATCCAACGCTTCCAATAAGGTATCGAGGGCTGCATCAAAGGGTTCCGGGTCAGGTATGGCGTAGAAGGTTGCCTTCTGACCCGGAAGATTCGCCACAGCCGCTGATGTCAAACGTAATTCGCGCGTGGCGGTTTCAATAGCACCCGCCGCCTGGGCCCAGTTGGTGGATTCGCGGGCATAGGCCAGGCCCGCGGCTTCTATGGAGCGACACAAATCCATGAGCTGATGCGCCGATACACTGCTTCCTAAAAAGCGTGTGGCCACATCAGGCAATTGATGCGCCTCATCGAAAACGACGACATCTACGCTTGGAAGTAGATCGGTGATGCCTTCTTCGCGCAAGGCAAGGTCAGCCATAAACAAGGCATGGTTCACCACCACGAGGTCGGCTTCCTGTGCCTGACGCCTTGCCTTCAGCACGAAACAGTCCTTCACATGGGGGCAGTCCTGACCCAGGCAGTTTTCTCTGGTGGAAGTCACCCGCCCCCAGATATCGGCGTCCTCGGGGACCTCTGCTAGGTCGCTGCGATCACCGGATTTGCTGCGGTCGGCAAACACCTTGATGGCACGCAGTTGAGTGACTTCAGTACGCGAGCGCAGCGCGCGTTCGTCCTGCTGCAAGCGGTCTAGATGATAGTGACACACATAGTTGCCACGCCCTTTTAGCAAGGCAATGGTGATGGGCAGGGCAAGCGCCTTACGCAGGCGCGGCAGATCTCGACGGAACAATTGATCTTGCAGTGTGCGGGTACCGGTCGATACCAGCACCTTGGCGCCACTCAAAAAAGCCGGCACCAGATAAGCCCAGGTCTTGCCCGTACCGGTGCCCGCTTCGGCCACCAGCGTGGCCCTCTCGCGGATCGCCTGCTCGATGGCGCGCGCCATTTCGAGCTGAGCCTGGCGCGGGCGATAACCAGGTACCGCTTCGGCCAAAGGGCCTGCGGCAGAGAATATGTGGTCGAGATCTTGGGCAAACATGGCGGAATCATAACGCGCCGCGGTGCCACGGCGCGCGGCCAATGTGACAGACTTGTGTCAGCCCGGGCGGACAGTCTCGAACCCATGCGAAAACGCGCGTTATGGCAAAATGCTCGGTTCCAAGCCTTAATCACATGAAACATGACTCACCCTGAAACGCCTGAAGCGACACCGGACTTTTCCGCAGACCCCACCCGCATCATTGCGCAACTCGCATCCGAGCTGCAAGTACGACCGGCACAAGTTACCGCTACCGTGCAATTGCTGGATGAAGGTGCCACGGTGCCGTTTATCGCCCGCTACCGCAAAGAGGTGACGGGTGGTCTGGACGACACTGTACTGCGCCATCTGGAAGTCCGGCTGGCCTATGTGCGTGAGCTGGAAGCGCGTCGCACCGCCATTCTGGAAACCATTCACAGCCAGGGCAAGCTGACCCCGGAACTCCAGGCCGAGATCGAAGCCGCAGACGCCAAGCAACGGCTCGAAGACCTGTACGCCCCGTATAAACCCAAACGCCGCACCCGTGCCCAGATCGCCCGTGAAGCCGGCCTCGAACCGCTGGCTGATGCCATCCTCTCAAAACCGGGGTCTGACCCCAGTTTCTTGGCAGAGGCGTATTTGAATCCGGAGGCGAAGGTCAATGATGTGAAGGCGGCGTTGGATGGGGCGCGCGATATTCTTGCGGAGCGTTTCGCTGAGGATGCCGATCTGCTGGCCAATTTGCGTGACTATGTGTGGAGCACGGGTCTGCTGTATTCCAAGGTCGTGGAAGGCAAGGAAGAGGAAGGGGCCAATTTCCGCGATTGGTTCGATTTCAGCGAACGTCTGCGTACCTTGCCGTCGCATCGTGTGCTTGCTCTCCTGCGGGGCCGGCAGCAGGGCGTACTGGATCTGCGCGTGGGTCTGGAGCCGGAATTAGAAGAAATCACGCCTCACCCATGTGTGACGCGCATCGCCGAGCACCTTGGCCTGGAAACCTGCTTCGATCTGGACGGCCCCGCGCGCGAACGCTGGCTGGGCGAGGTCTGCCGCTGGACTTGGAGGGTCAAACTGCTGACTGCCTTCGAGACGGAATTCATCAGCAGGCTGCGTGAATCTGCCGAAGAAGAAGCCATCCGCGTATTCGCCGCTAACCTGAAAGATTTGCTACTGGCGGCGCCGGCCGGTCCCAAGACCGTCCTGGGTCTGGATCCCGGCATTCGTACGGGCGTGAAGGTTTGCGCGATCGATGCGACAGGTAAGGTGCTGGAGACTGCTACTATCTACCCGTTCGAGCCACGCCGTGATCGCGCGGGCAGTCTGCGCACACTGGCAGATCTGGCCAAGCGGCATCAGGTCGAACTGGTTGCGATCGGCAACGGCACCGCTTCGCGCGAAACGGAGAAACTGGTTGCGGACCTGCAGCAGCAACACCCCGAACTGGGGCTGACCCGGGTGGTCGTGTCCGAAGCGGGAGCCTCCGTCTACTCCGCATCGCAACTCGCCGCCGAAGAATTCCCCGAGCTCGACGTCAGCCTGCGCGGGGCCGTTTCCATTGCACGTCGCCTGCAGGATCCGCTGGCCGAACTGGTCAAGATCGAACCCAAGGCCATCGGCGTCGGGCAATACCAACACGATGTTAACCAGCGCGAGCTGGCACGTTCCCTGGACGCCGTCATCGAGGACTGCGTGAACGCGGTGGGCGTTAACGTGAATACCGCCTCTGCCGCCCTGCTTTCCCGGGTTTCCGGCTTGAATGCCGGACTGGCCCGCAACATTGTGGCGTATCGCGACCAGCACGGGGCGTTTCCAGATCGCAAGGCATTAATGCATGTCCCACGCTTTGGTGAGAAATCTTTCGAACAGGCCGCCGGTTTCCTGCGGATCCCTGATGGGGACAATCCTTTGGACAGCTCTGCCGTTCACCCGGAAGCCTATCCAGTGGTGGAAAGAATCTTGGCGCGCATCCAAGCGGATGTCCGCAGCGTGATGGGCAAGGCCGGAGCGCTCAAAGGGCTGTCGCCCTCCGAATTTACGGATGAGCGCTTTGGCGTTCCAACGGTAAAGGATATTTTCTCCGAGCTGGAGAAACCGGGACGCGACCCACGCCCTGAATTCAAAACCGCCCAATTCATGGAAGGGGTGAATACGATTCAGGACCTGAGCCCTGGCATGGTCATGGAGGGCGTCGTCACGAACGTGGCAAATTTTGGCGCGTTTGTTGATGTCGGTGTGCATCAGGACGGCCTCGTGCATATTTCTGCTATGTCCGAAACCTTCGTGAAGGACCCTCGCGATGTCGTGCGTGTGGGTCAAACCGTCAAGGTGAAGGTGCAGGAAGTGGACGTCGCCCGCAAACGGATAGCGCTGACCATGCGCTTGAATGACGACGCAGGTCCCGCGGCACGTCGCAGTCAGGGCGACCCGGCGGCTGCGCCGGGCAAAGGCCGCTCACGCGCGGGCAACGAGCGCCGCGCAGGGGGGCGTAACGTTACCCGTGGCAACGCGGAACCCATGGGTGTTATGGCAGCCGCCTTCGCCAAGCTGAAACGCTAAATTGCGATGGTGAATCGCGCCCCTTTAGGCCGGAGGCCAGGGGCGCGACAGATCAATTACCGAGCGAAGCCAGCGCCTGTTCGACTTCGGACGCGAGGTGGGCGGGATATCGACATACAAGACGCCCGTCGATTTCCACGCGGATTTCGTCGTCGAGGGTGTGGACCAGCGACTCCAGCGCGCCGGGCTGCTGCAATGCCTTGACCGCCACACCGGCAGAGCGCGGCTCATCGAACGCTTCTGATAACAGCAGCTCAGTGCCATCGCCGGCGATCAGCCGGAAGCGGAACTTCCCGTCTTCGTCGCGGAAACTCACCACCCGTGCCGCCTTACCCTTCGACTTGCCCGTTGCCTGGGGTGTGTCTGGAGCGTCAAGGGCCACACTGCGCCTAAGACCCACCGCATCGCGCAGCCGCTCAATAAACGGCTTAGAGATACGTCTGGCCTTTTCAGCGCCTGCCTGCAGGATTTCTTCGATGATTTGCGGGCGAGCAATGAATTCCGCATAACGTTCGCGCATTGGCCCGAGCTCGGACTCGATACGTTCGCACAGCAGATTCTTGGCCTCGCCCCAGGCCAGCCCTTCTTCCAGTGCCCGGCGGAACTGCGCCGCCTGTTCTGGTGTAGCAAAGGCGCGGTAAATCATGTAGAGGTGGGAGTTTTCGGCGTCCTTGGGCTCGCCGGGGCCGCGGGAATCTGTCACGATACGCATGACGGCCGCGCGCATCGCCTTACTGCCCCCCTCAAACAGCGGAATGGTGTTGTCGTAGCTCTTGGACATCTTTCGGCCATCGAGCCCCGGCAAGGTGGCCACTTCGTCGTCCACCTGCACTTCCGGCAGTACGAAGAGTTCTTCGCCGCGGCCGTACAGGTGGTTGAAGCGCTGAGCGATATCGCGAGCCATTTCCAGATGCTGAATCTGGTCGCGGCCGACCGGGACTTTGTGGGCATTGAACATCAAGATGTCTGCCGCCATCAGGACCGGGTAGGAAAATAAGCCCATGGTCACGCCGTCGTCTTCTTCGACATTGCGCGCCACGTTCTGATCCACGGCCGCTTTATAGGCATGAGCCCGATTCATCAAGCCCTTGGCCGTCACGCAGGACAGCATCCAGCACAGCTCAGGAATCTCGGGAACGTCTGACTGGCGATAGAAGGTCACCCGTTCGGGATCCAGACCGGCTGCCAGCCAGGTCGCCGCGATTTCGAGGCGCGAGCGCGCAATGCGCTCCGGCTCGTCACATTTGATTAGGGCGTGATAATCCGCCATGAAGTAGAAGGCATCGACGTCCGGCCGAGTGCTGGCCTGAATCGAGGGGCGGATAGCGCCCGCGTAGTTGCCCAGATGAGGGGTGCCGGTGGTTGTGATACCGGTAAGGACTCGCGTATTCATGTTTTTTAGCTTTGATGGGAAGCGAATAGGCGGCGCAGCGTCTACAAAGTGACGGCAGCCCTGCGTTCGGACTCCAGGTATTCCCGCGACTGCATCTCCACGATACGAGACACGGTGCGGTGAAATTCGTTGGACATGGGCCCCTGAGTATAAAGCGCTTCGGGCGGACATTCCGCCGAGATAATCAGCTTTACCTTGTGGTCGTAGAAAACATCGATCAGCCAGGTAAGCCGGCGCGCTTCTGAAGCCTGTCTGGCCGTCATGCGCGGCACATCGGACAAGATGACAGTCTGAAAACGGCCGGCCAGTTCCAGGTAGTCATTCTGAGACCGAGGGGTACCACAGAGTGTGGCGAAGTCGAACCACACAATATTCCCGGCCAGCGCCACCGCCCTCACCTTGCGATTCTCGATTTCAAGCACGGGTTCGACCTGTGCGGTATCAGCCAGTCGGTCGAAGTTCGCACGCAGCTCGGCAGTCGTTTCGTCCGACAGAGGTGTCAGATAAGTACGCACCTGCTCCAACGAACGACGCCGGTAGTCGACACCCGTATCTACATTGAGTATATCCATCCGAGCCTTGATGAGGCGGATGGCCGGTAGAATGCGATCGCGATGCAGTCCGTCGGGATACAGGTCATCCGGCACGTAATTGGAGGTCATGACGAAGGAAGTCCCGTGGTTGAACAATCCTTCCAAAAGTTTGTGCAGGATCATCGCGTCGGCGACATCCGACACGTGGAACTCGTCAAAGCAGATCAAGCGGTATCGCTTCGCGATGCGTCGGGCCACTTCATCAAGCGGATCCTGTTGGCCGCGCAGCTGCTTCAGTTCGGCATGTACACCACGCATGAACTCGTGGAAATGCAGGCGTGTCTTACGTTTGACCGGTACCGTAAGGTAGAAGGCGTCCATAATGAAGCTTTTGCCCCGGCCGACACCGCCCCACAGGTAGACGCCGCGCGGGACCGGCGGGCGCTTGAACAGTTTTTTCAGCCTTGATGACCGGGCTTTCCTGAAATTGACCCATTCATCGTAAAAGCGCTGTAAGCGCTCCACGGCCGCTTCCTGGGCGGCATCCGGCTGATAGCCGCGTTCGGCAAGCGCCTTGCGGTAATACTCGCGTACGTTCATGAACAATCAGACTCAGAAGACAAAGGGCGGTACCATGCCCGCCCTTCGATAGACACCCCACCCCTGAGCGGCCGGAAAATCAGCCCGGCCTTCAGAGGCGAAGCGACCCGGGATGAGACCCGGGAGAGAAACGTCAAGAAGCAGCTTAGAAGTTCAGCGTGCGCTTGTCCACTGCCAACGCAGCTTCCTTGACCGCTTCGGACAACGTGGGGTGCGCATGGCAGATGCGTGCGATGTCTTCGGCGGCGCCACGGAATTCCATGATGGTGACCGCCTCGGCGATCAGTTCAGAAGCCATCGGCCCGATGATATGCACGCCAAGGACCTCATCGGTCTTTGCATCGGCGAGAATCTTCACGAAGCCGGTGGTGTCACCCAGGGCGCGCGCCCGACCATTCGCCATGAAGGGGAAGCTGCCGGCCTTATAAGCCACACCTTCCTTTTTGAGCTGCTGTTCGTTCTTGCCGACCCACGCAATTTCCGGTGAGGTGTAGAGCACGGAAGGAATGGTGTCAAAGTTCACATGGCCGTGCTGACCGGAGATGCGTTCGGCGACTGCCACGCCCTCTTCTTCGGCCTTGTGCGCCAGCATGGGACCACGCACGACGTCACCTACAGCCCAGACATTGGGAAGATTGGTGCGGCAGTCTTCGTCGACGGCGATGAAACCACGCTCGTCGAGCTTCAGGCCCACGGCTTCCGCATTCAGGCCTTGAACATTCGGCACCCGACCAATCGAAACGATGAGTTTGTCGACGGACAGCTTCTCGTCGTCGCCCTTAGCGTCGGTGTACTTGATTTCCACGCCCTTCGAGCCGGTTTTGACTTCGTCGATCTTCACACCGGTTTCGATTTTCAGGCCTTGCTTGTTGAACGCCTTAAGGGCTTCTTTGGCGACCTGCTGATCGGCCACGGCCAGGAATTCCGGCATGGCTTCCAGAACGGTGACTTCTGCACCCAGGCGGCGCCACACGCTGCCCAGCTCCAGACCGATTACGCCCCCACCGATCACGCCCAGCTTCTTGGGCACGGAAGAAAGGCGCAGGGCACCGTCGTTGGACAGCACCGTCGTTTCGTCGAACTCGAGCCCCGGCAACTGGCGCGGCGATGAGCCCGTGGCGACGATGACATGCTTACCCACGAGTTCTTCTTCGTCCTTGCCGTCGACCTTGATGGACCAGCCACCGTCGACCTTGCCGGAGAACGAGCCGGT
>JAJUGV010000117.1 GCA_029265795.1 Alcaligenaceae bacterium | reverse complement strand
TCGGCGATCTCATCAACCAGAGCGCGGGGAATGGCAACCACACCTTCGCCATCGCCTACGATGACATCGCCCGGATAGATGGCGACGCCTGCACACCCGACGGGGCCATTGAGCTCGATGGGGTGCATGGCGATCGGGGTTGCGGGAGGCGCGCTACGCTGTTGATAGCAGGGCAGTCCGATTTTTCGGATGGCAGGCGCATCGCGATAGCCGCCATCGGTCACTACGCCTTCCACCCCGCGCACTTTCAGGCGGGCCGCCATCATGTCGCCCATGGCGGCTGAACGGGCGGTGCCCATGGCATCAATCACCAGCACCGCCCCGGCGGGACACTCTTCAATTGCACGCCGATGCAGGTTGTCGTTCCGGCTGTAATTGGCCATGGTGTCGATATCCTCACGCGCCGGCATGAAGCGAAGCGTGTAGGCCGGTCCGATCAGCATCGGCTGATCGGGCGAGAGCGGTGTCACACCCAGCAGATACACATTGCGAAAGCCGCGCTTCAGCAAGGCATTGGCGATGTTGGCGGTGCCGACCTGGCTGAGCCGCTCGCGCGTCTGGGGTAGGAGTGGCTGGGCGGACAGCGCGCCGGGGTCCGCCGGCCTCGACTGTTTGGAAGGGCTGGTCATGTCAAATGCGAGTAATACGAGGTTAGTAACGTCGCCGGGCAGCGCCCGGCGGGCGGCTACATGAAGAAGTCAGATGGCGGCTCCATGCCCCACTGGGTCGTTTCTTGCGCCGTCCCGTTGAAAATGGACGGCTTGTAGTCGGCGTCCACGACATCTCCATCGGTGTAGTGTTCAATGCGGAAGCCGAAAGGGTCTTTCCAGTAATCGAAGACCTGGCTTCCCAGCAGGTGGCGGCCCACGCCGCAGTCAAGCTTCCACTGCTTTGACGCCAGGTAATCATGCGCCGACATGATGGCGTCCAGATCCTGGACTTCATACGACGTGTGATGCACAGTGACCCGGTCGGACTGCAACACCAGCATGCAGTGGTGGTCGACCAGTTGCTTGCCCAGATTGCAGCGAAGGAAGGTGCCCACAATCGGGCTTTGTTGCCCGGGTGGCGCGAAGTAATCGGACGGCAGGAAACCAAACCGCTCCTGCAGCCAGGCGACGGATTCATCATGATTCGAGACATGCAGCACAAAGTGCCCCAGCCGAATGACCGGGCTGGGCTCACGCGGCGTGCGGATGGATGCGTTGACACGCTGCTTGTCATGGGCGGCATTGAACGGATTGGGCTTGCGCACCGGCAAAGGCTCGACCCGCTCGCGACCCCAGATGGCATTGATCTCGAAGCCGTCAGGCATGGTCATGCGCACTACCCAGCCGCCGCCGGGTTCGTCGTTGGGCAGAACTTCCGAAGAGCCGGGCAGAGCGGCGAGCTCGTCCAGATCTTCGCGCGAAGACACTTCGAAGGCGGCGCCGATAAAGCGTGCTTCGTCACCCCGTCGCGTTTCGTGAATGTGGTGTTGGGAACCGGTTCCTCGCATGAACAGCGCGTCGGGGGTTCGTTCGACCGGGAACAGGCCAAAGTCCAGCAGTGCCTGTTCCATAAGTGCCAGATCGGGCACCTGATAGATGACTTTGGCAAGATCGATTGCTTTAGCCATGATAGTTACTCCAGATGTGTCAGACGGCCGTAGCGTCCGCGGTGAAACAGAAGCGGCTGCTGCTTGTCTTCAATCAGGCGCAGTGCCTTGACTTCGCCTACAAAAAGGGTGTGATCGCCGCAGGGGTACGCGTGACGAAGTTCGGCCCCCAGTTGCATGACCGCCCCGGAGATGACCTGGACCGCGCCCAGGGCCTCAAACTCCGGCGAGACGTCGGCCATGGGGCGGCCTGCAAAATGGTTGCTGGTGCCTTCCTGGTCGTGCGCCAGCACGCTGATGCCGAAGAGTCCGGTCTTCTGGATTTTTTCGTGCATGCGTGCGGTGCGGGCGACCGACACCAGCACCAGTGGAGGCTCGAGAGAGCCGGACATGAATGCGTTGGCTGTCATGGCGTGGACGTCGCCGCCGGTTTCGGCAGTAATGACGACCACGCCGGTAGCGAACTGCCCCATAGCGTCCCGGAACTGGCGGGCAGTAAAAGCTTGCTCGTCAGGCATTGTCTGCGACATAGCGCGTTCATTGCGAATGGCTGTACTTAAGGATGCCATGGAGTTCGTCCTCTTGATTACGACTTGGTAAGGATGCTGACGTCATCGGGATTGATCAGATCGGGCACGGTCCAGCCGTCCAGGTCGTACTCATCCATCGCTGACTGCGCGAAAGCCTTGAAGCGGTCGAGGTTGCCCGACCCTTGGGCTGCCCACAGGTTGGTCAGGCGGGTGACGTCGTTGCTGCCGATGTAGTTGATCTCGTACAGTTCATGGCGGGCGCCGAACTCGGTACCGATCGCATCCCAGAGTGCCTTCATGACCTTGACGCGCTCGATCGAGTCGCGGCCGCCGGTTCCGCGCAGGTAGCGATCCAGGTAGCCGCGGATCTCGGGCTGCTTGAAGTCGGCGGTGTGCGAGTTCAGGTAGATCAGTCCGCTGGCCACGATTTCTTCGATGATGTTCTTGATCTTCGGCATGGCCAGCTGGTTCATCACCCGGTAAGCGCCGGCGTGATGGGCGTCCGGACGGATCATGCCGTTCCAGGGTTGCGCGCTCTTGGCCATGGCGTCAGAAAGAGCCCAGAAAGTATTGCGCCAGGCTATGACCTCACCCAGCTTCGACTGCACGCCGTGGAAGCCGTCGGCGCCAGTAATCTCCAGGGCTTTTGCCAGCAGGCCGACGATGAAATCGAGCTTGACGGCGAAGCGCGTGCAGCCATGCATCGACGCGCGCTCAAGATATCCCGAGCCCGTGTTGTACTTGTTGGACAACTCGACGTTGTTGTGCATGAACACGTCTTCCCAAGGCACGAACACGTTGTCCAGCACGAGAATGGCGTCGTTTTCGTCCAGGCGGCTGGAGAGCGGGTAATCGAAGGGGCTGCCCAACACAGCGGCACGGTATTCGTTGGAAACGCGGCAAAGCAGTTTTACACCGGGAGCCCCCGTGGGCACGATGAAGACGGGTGCAAACTTGGGATCTTGCATGGGCACCTGGGTAATGTGCGCCACAAAGGTGTAATGGGTCAGGGCTGAACCGGTTGCAACCACTTTGGCACCACTTACGTAGATACCGGCGTCGGTTTCCTTGACCACGCGCACGTACACGTCCGAGCCGTCGGCCGAGGGGTTCGAGCGATCCACCGGCGGGTGCATGATGGCATGGTTCACATACCAGGTTTTTTCTTGCGCCTTGCGATACCAGTTGCGGGCGTTCTGTTCAAAACCCTTGTAGAAGTCGGCGTTCGCGCCCAAGGTGCCAAGGAAGCAGCCTTTGTAGTCGGGCGACCGGCCCATCCAGCCCCAGGCCAGGCGCTGCCACTCGGCGATAGCGTCGCGCGATGCAACCTGTTCCTCGATGTTCGACGCTGCCCGGTAGAAACGGTGCGTAAAGCCGCCCCACTCGGTGGGCATCGTCAGGATGTCTTTGGTTTTGGGGTCATGCAGCGCATCGTACATGCGCGCGATCATGCGGGCCGAGTTTCGGAAGGCCGGGTGCTCGGCAATATTCTTGACTCGTTCGCCGTAGATCCAGACTTCGCGGCCGTCGTCCAGGCTTTTCAGGTATTCCTGGCCGGTAAACGGTATGTAATCGGTATTGACGACGCTGCTGTCTTTTAATGGCGCGTTCATGTGTTCTCCTTTGCTTCAATGTTCCTGCGATATATAAATGGAGCTCTTTCGATTATTACGGGTAGTGTCCTAGCGCCTGGCCAAGGCCATCGCCAAGATAAGGATCGAGCCAATGACCATGGTCTGGGCGTATGCCCCGATCTGCATCAGGTTCATGCCGTTCTGTACAAAGACGATCAGCAGGGTGCCCACCACAACGGCAAGCGTGCGCCCGACTCCGCCTGACAAGGCCACTCCGGCGATGACGCAGGCAGCGATCGATTCCAGTGGCAGGGTCGAGCCGATATTGGATTCGCCGGTGTCCAGGCGGGCCGTAAGCAACAGGCCGGTCAGCGCAGACAGGATGCCTGCCAGCATGAAAGCGATGATGATGACGCGCGAGGTGCGGATGCCCGACAGTTCGGCTGCGCGCAGGTTTCCGCCTGTGGCGTAAAGGTGGCGTCCAAAGCGTGTCCATTCGAGCAAGCCATACACCGCAGCGACCACGACCAGCGCCACCAGTACGGGAATAGGAATTCCAGCCAGCTTGCCGAAGCCGAACGTGGCACCGAACTCGGGTGGCAAGCCATAAATTGGTATGCCGCCGCTGATAAACAATGTGATGCCGAACACGACCGAGGACATTCCCAATGTCATCATGAAGGCCGGGATGCGCAGTACGGCCGTACCCCAGCCGTTGACCAGGCCCACGAGTGCTCCGGCCACTACGCCTGCAGCAGTGCCGGCCAAGATGGCCAGGGCCGCAGACTCCGGATAGGCTTCCAGGACCGCCGCCATGACAGTCGCACCGATGACCGATGCCATCGCCACGATCATTCCGACCGACAGGTCAAGACCGCCACAGATCAACACAATCAATTGGGCCATCGAGACAATCAGCAGGTACACGGACTGACGGCCCACGTTAGTGAAGTTGTCGACCGTCAGAAATCCTGGCGCGAATAATGAAAACACCAGAAGCGAGCCGAAAAACAGCACCAGAAGCACCGCAGCTGATCGATGCGTGCGGAGCCATTGCAAGGGTGAAACCTTGGACTGGGGGGCAATGGTTGAAGCTGCCGAAGTGGTTACGGTATTCATATGAACGTTCAATCAAAAAACTGCTCGAGGATGGCCTGCTGATTGAATTCAGCACGTTCGAACTGTGCCGTGGTCCGGCCATTTCGCATGACGTACATCCTGTGGCACAGACCGAGCAATTCGGGTAGGTCGGAAGAAATGAGCAGAATTGCCGCGCCCTTTGCACTGAGCTGGGCGAGGTATCGGTAGATGGCCTGGCGAGCTCCTACATCGACGCCGACGGTGGGCTCGTCAAAGATGTAGACATCGATGTCCTGGGCGAGCCCCTTGGCCAGCAGTACTTTTTGCTGATTGCCTCCCGAGAAATTCGACACGGGCTCGTTGCGCCTGACGAAAGGAAAGTCGACATGCCCCGACAACTGTGAAACCAGACTGGTCTCCTGGCGTGGCTTGCGCAGGCGGCCTCTTACCTTGCCGAACCTGAACGAGGACAACGCCATGTTGTCGAAGGCGGTGCGTACCAGGGCAAGACCGTCGTTTTTTCGGTCGGGCGGACAGTACCATATCCCCCCTTCTATCGCTTCGCTGGGGTGCTTGAACCGAACTTCGCGGCCATCCAGAAGGATTCGGCCGGAGTCGATCCGGGTCGCCCCGAAAACGGCTTGGCCCACTTCGCTTTTTCCGCATCCGACCAGGCCGGCCAGGCCAACGATTTCGCCGGCCCGGACATCCAGGCTCGCATCCAGGACGCAGCCGTCCCGGGTGGCCAGCTTGCTGAGTGAAAGCCGGACCTCGCCCAAGCTGGTGGAGGGCGCAGGATAAATATCTGACAAGGTCCGGCCTGTCATCAGGCGGATCAGGTCTTCTTCGCTGGTGTCTGCGTCTACGGTGGACACCAGTTGCCCGTCACGCAGGACCGTAACGCGGTCGCCAATGGCCGCGATTTCGTGCATGCGATGAGTGATGTAAACAATAGCCGTGCCTTGCGCCTTCAAGCGGCGCACCAGCCCGAACAGTGCCTGCGTATCGTGCTCTGACAGGGATGCCGTGGGCTCGTCAAGAATCAGCACGCGGGGACCCTGCGCCACCGCCTTGCAGATTTCAACCATCTGTTGCTTGCCACGTGGAAGCTCCGATACCAGTGCGTCGGGATCAAGCTCGAAGCCCAGGTTCCTGATCAGGGCGGCGGCCTTGTTGCGCATGACGCGTTTGGCCAGAATGCCTGCGCCATTGGCGTCTTCCTCGCCCAGAGCGATGTTGGCAGTCACGCTTAAATGAGGTATTAGCGAGAACTCCTGGAACACCGCGCGGATGCCCAGGTTGCGGGCCACGGCTACCGAGTCAAGCGTGACAGGCGCACCGCCGATCTCGATATGGCCGTCGCTGGGCTGGTTTGCGCCGGCCAGCATCGAGATCAGTGTGGATTTACCCGCACCGTTCTCGCCGAACAGCACGTGAACTTCGCCGGGCACAAGGTCGAGACTGACGTTGCGCAGCGCCAGGTGAGTACCATAGCGCTTGCTCAGGTTGTGGGCGCGGAGCACCGGCTCCGCGCTTGTTGCGGCGTCTTTCAACGCCACATCAGGCCTGGTGTTCATTTTGCCTCGACCCGGAACACTGGACGGAAGTTGCGGGGAGCCAGAACAGTGTCGATGTCAAGATTGTCGACGTCACTCTTCTGGTATACGCGGCCGACCGGGCCAATGTTGCGCAGGACGTCCTTCTTCTCGATCAGGCGAACTGCCTGGTCAACAGCGATACGGCCCACCAGAACTACGGGTGCCATGCCTGCGGCTTCAATGGTGCCGGCCTTGACGCCCTGATAGACGCCGGGCGTGGTGTACACCGAAACCACTTTGACCTTGGAGGTGAGGTTGCGCGCACGCAATACGGGAACGGCGGCTTCAGCCGTGACAGCGGTACCCACGATGTAATCGATGTCGGAGTGCGTTTGCAGCATGTCCTCGATCAGGCGAGCCTGGATTTCCTTGCCGGTATCACCGTATTTGGTTTCGGCAATTTCAACGGCGCTGCCCTTGATGCCTTCCAGGAATCCGCTGTTGAACAGTTCTACCCAACCTGCACCGGCGGGGCCAGGCAGCCAGCCCACCTTGACCTTGTCGGTGCCGGCGGGGTGACGTTCGGCCAGATAACGGCCGGCACGCAAGCCTTCGTCGCTGGGTATGGTCAGAACATGAGCATCAACGCCTTCGGAGGTGATGCCGTTATAGGCATCAACCACATACACACCCTTGGATTTGAGGTCGGCGACCAGGTTGCCCAGGCCATCCTGAGAAATGGCGCCGATCACGACAGCTTGTGCACCGCCGGCAACGCAGTTCTCGATTTGCGAGATCTGGTTGCTCAGTTGTGTGTAGCCGCCCGCGTCAAGCACTTGCACATTGACTCCGAGGCGCTTGGCTTCTTCAGTCACGCCATAGTCGGCGGCCAGCCAGAAGGAATCCTTCATGTGTGGGAACGACACACAGATGTTCCAGGGTTTCTCGGCCTTTTCCAAAGCCGTGTACGTAGCCGGGCTGCGACTGCCGTCCTTTTCGAGTGCCTCGACTTCCAGCGGGAACCACTGGGCGTTGGCGGTAAGGGAGCCCATCAGCAGCGCGGCTGCTCCGGCGGCTTGCAATGTCGTTTTTAATATTTTCACTACGATCTCCTCGCGTAAAACGAAACCCGTCGACACAGGTCTTGATTGATCCGAGCCCGAAGTTTGGTTCGGTTGCCTGCGGAGGGTCTATTGATATTTTGTGGCACACTTATAACCGTTTGGTTATAAGCAAATCGGTAAAACTTACTCATGGCAAGGCTGGATTGGTACATTCGTTCGAACCTGAAACTCGCGCATCTCCAGCTAATAGTGGCTTTGGACGAATTTCGCCACCTGGGAAAAGTCGCTGCACATCTCAACGTGACGCAGCCGGCCGTTTCAAAAACTTTGGCCTCGCTTGAAACAAAACTAGGGTTTCCCCTATTCGCCAGAACGACCCGCGGCATGGAGCCAACCGAACATGGCGAGTGTCTGGTGCGCCATGCGCATGACATATTGAGACGCCTGACCAACGTCGAAGACGAGCTCCGGGACATCAGTGACGGACGGATCGCCCGCATATCCCTGGGTGTACTTCCCTCTGCGGCCACGGTTCTTGTTCCCCGATTCATCGCCGATCTGAACCAGTTGAATACCGGCATCACGACGTCTGTGCGCGAAGGTACGATGGAGGCTCTTGTTCCGCGGCTTCGCACTGGCGACGTGGATTTTGTCGTCGGCGCGCAGTCCAGCCGGCGTTTGGGGGCCGAGTTCGAGTCCGAGCTGCTGTACGACGATCCGATCGTTGTCGTGGCCGGACCTCAGCATCCCCTGGTGGGCACGCCCCGGCTTCAGTGGCGGACGCTGGGCCAGTATTCCATGGTGCTTCCCACTCAGGATGCCTCCACCCGACAGATCATCGAAGACTTTTTGCTGGATCAGGGCGTAAAGATACCGAGCCGGCACCTGGAGTCGTTATCGACCCTGACCAATATCGGGGTGTTGCAATACACGGATGCGATTGGCTTCATGACCCGCACCCTGGCGCATTACTTTCAGGATCTGGGCCTGCTAAGTGTCTTTCCGCTTCAGGTACCGAATGCAACCATGCATATGGGGCTGGTTTGGATGGCGGATCGCCGCAAGACAAAAGTGCATCAGATCATTCTGGATGAATTCCGGTCCACGCGCGACAGGCTGGTCCGTGACTTCCTGATCAATCCGCTTTAAGGCTTGCCGCCCGCGGAAAAGACCTTGAACAGATCGTTTCGAGACGGTCCAGCCGGTTGGTAGTTTCCTGTTGCCGTCATGGCCCTGACTCCGTACTACACTAGGTCAAAGCGACGCAAACTACATTTTCAATGGAGCGACGTCTATGCAAGCCAGTCAATCAGGCCAATTCCATATCCGTAAGGTGGCCGTATGCGGGGCGGGAGTCATGGGGGCGCAAATTGCCGCTCAT
>JAJUGV010000077.1 GCA_029265795.1 Alcaligenaceae bacterium | reverse complement strand
TTTCAGGGGCGCCGGCGCCGCAGCCCGGCCCGTAATGACAGGGCGCTGCCGCTGCGACGCGGAATGCGCGGACCGGCAGCTGTTGTGGCGGCACCGCGTGACTTGGCTGGCCGACTACCCATAGGCGAGTCTGCCGGCGCCGGGCGGTCTGCACGTTGCTGAGCCTTGCGAGCCTTTTGGTCGCGACGCGTCAAAGTCTGGCCGGTGGCAGCCAGTTTCTTTGGGGTGTAGGGTTCCGACGGCTTACGCACTGCGCGTGTGGGGGCCTCGTTGCTGGTTGGTAGCAATTGCGTCTGCGCTTGCGGGTTGGGCCGGTATATGATTAGCGTCTTGCCCAGGTGATGTACGTTGGCGCAGGACAACGATTCGCAGATTTCTTCCAGCATGGCGCCGCGAGCTGTGCGGTCGTCTCCGGCGACACGAACCTTAATGAGCTGGTGCGCCTTGAGATTGAGGTCGATTTCCTTGAGTACGGATTCAGTCAGACCCCGGTCGCCGATAAGTACGACGGGGCGCAAGGGGTGGGCAGCAGCACGCAGGGCGCTACGCTCCTGAGATGTAATGTCGAGTTTTGGCATGGTGGAATTGTACGGGAATGGCCAAGAAAAAATTTTCTAAAAATTGGGTGCACCAGCATATTAATGACCCATATGTCAAACAGGCGCAACAGAAAGGTTACAGAGCGCGAGCAGCGTTCAAACTGATAGAGCTGCTAGACGCTGAAAAGCTGTTACAAAAGGGTGACATTGTGGTGGATCTGGGCTCTGCGCCCGGCAGCTGGTCGCAGGTTGTGCGGGAACGTCTAGCCGGCCCGGGGGGCGTAATAGATGGGCGTATTATTGCCCTCGATCTACTGCCCATGGAACCTGTTGCGGGAGTCGAGTTCATGCAAGGTGACTTCCGCGATGACGCTGTTCTGGAAAAGCTGGAATCCATGTTAGACGGCCAAAAAGTGGATCTTGTGATTTCCGACATGGCCCCCAATCTGTCTGGTGTGAGTGCGGCTGATTCGGCGCGCATTCAGCATGTATGCGAGCTGGCATTGGAGTTTGCGCGTGAGCATCTCAAACCCGATGGCGCGTTGATAGTGAAGGCTTTTCACGGCAGCGGCTTTTCGCAGACTGTTGAATCTTTCAAGAAGCACTTTAAGCGAGTGGTCGAGCGCAAGCCCAAAGCCTCTCGTGATAAGTCTTCCGAAACTTTTTTGGTGGCCCGTGGTCTGAAGGCGGGTCACGAGTGATTACCCGATTCACCGGATTCGTCGTTCGCAAAGGCTCACTATTTCCTTTAAGGTTTTTGTAAACATGGCGCATGCATTCGGGTAGAATGAGGGCTTAGTGCTCCCCCATGTTCGCCACCACAGCACAGCCCCGGAAATGCAGGGCGCTAGTAGATTATGTGCCGGCGTGATGGTGCGGCGGGGGTATTGCAGTTTTTAGGAGGTTGGCTTTGAACAACTCGTTTTCCAAGGTGGCGATCTGGATGGTGATCGCACTGGTGCTGTTCACTGTATTCAAACAGTTCGACGGCCGTGCACCCATCACAGACAACGTCACCTATACTCAATTCATGACCGACGCCCAAGCGGGCCGTATCGCCAAGGTCGACATCCAGGGTGACACGCTTTACGTCACGCCTGATGCGGGTCGTCCCTACAGCCTGACCTCCCCGGGGGATATCTGGATGGTGCCTGAGCTCGTCAAGCACGGCGTTCAGGTTTCGGGCCGGGCACGTGAAGAACCCTCGTTCCTTACCAGTCTGTTCATTTCCTGGTTCCCCATGCTCCTGTTGATCGGGGTGTGGATTTTCTTCATGCGTCAAATGCAGGGGGGCGGTAAGGGCGGTGCGTTTAGTTTTGGTAAGTCTCGCGCTCGCATGCTCGACGAGAACACCAATCACATCACCTTTACTGACGTCGCCGGGTGCGACGAAGCCAAGGAAGACGTGCAGGAACTGGTTGAATTCCTGCGCGACCCCAGCAAGTTCCAGCGTTTGGGCGGCCGTATTCCGCGAGGCGTACTGCTGGTCGGGCCTCCGGGCACCGGTAAGACCTTGCTGGCCAAGGCTATCGCGGGTGAAGCCAAGGTGCCGTTCTTCAGCATTTCGGGCTCCGATTTCGTCGAAATGTTCGTTGGTGTCGGTGCAGCGCGTGTTCGCGATATGTTCGAGAATGCCAAGAAACAGGCGCCGTGCATCATCTTCATCGATGAAATCGACGCCGTCGGGCGCCAACGCGGTGCCGGCTTGGGTGGCGGCAACGACGAGCGCGAACAAACCTTGAACCAGTTGCTGGTCGAAATGGACGGCTTCGAAACAGGGCAGGGTGTGCTGGTCATCGCTGCGACCAACCGCCCCGACGTACTCGACCCGGCTCTGCTACGTCCTGGGCGCTTCGACCGTCAGGTGGTCGTCGGCCTGCCTGATATCCGTGGCCGCGAGCAGATCTTGCGGGTGCATATGCGCAAGGTGCCGCTGGCTACCGACGTCGATGCTACCGTACTCGCCCGCGGTACACCCGGTTTTTCCGGCGCCGACTTAGCCAACCTGGTCAACGAAGCTGCACTGTTCGCTGCGCGGCGCAATGGTCGCACGGTCGAGATGAGCGACTTCGAAAAGGCTAAGGACAAGATCATCATGGGAGCGGAGCGCCGTTCCATGATCATGCCTGAAGAAGAGCGTCGTAACACCGCTTATCACGAGGCCGGTCACGCATTGGTGGCGCGCATGCTGCCCAAGACCGACCCGGTACACAAGGTCACCATCATCCCGCGTGGCCGTGCATTGGGTGTCACGATGCAGTTACCTGAAAGTGATCGCTACAGCATGGATAAAGAACGCCTGCTGAACATGATCGCGGTGCTGTTTGGCGGTCGTATTGCCGAAGAAGTCTTCATGAACCAAATGACCACGGGCGCCTCGAACGACTTCGAGCGAGCCACGGCCATTGCTCGTGACATCGTCACCCGTTATGGCATGACCGACTCCCTCGGCCCGATGGTATATGCCGAAAATGAAGGCGAAGTCTTCCTCGGCCGCAGTGTCACCAAGACGACGCATGTCTCCGAGGCCACCATGCAGAAGGTGGACAACGAGATTCGCAAAATCATCGACGAGCAGTACAACGTGGCACGCAAGCTCATCGAAGATAACAAAGACAAGATGCATGCGATGGCAGAGGCCCTGCTTGAATGGGAAACCATTGACGCAGACCAGATTGATGACATCATGGAAGGCCGCGATCCTCGTCCGCCCAAATCGTCGTCTCCCCCGTCTGACTCAACGGATGCGTCGCCCCCTGCTGCAGGGGTGTCCCCCAGTGCCGGCGGCAGCACCGCTGCCACACCGGTCTAAGCGATTCGGCGCTCCGTCCTGACCGGGGCGCCAATTTTTTCTCGTACTGAAACCAACATGCCTTTGATGATGCAATGTGGGCGCTTCGAGCTGAATCTCGAGCGCCCTTTGGTTATGGGGATCCTGAATGTGACCCCCGATTCATTCTCTGACGGTACCGGTGAGCTTTCCATCCAGCGCGCAATCGAGCGTGCTTACAAGATGGTGGAAGAGGGCGCCGACATGATCGATATCGGCGGCGAATCGACACGCCCGGGTGCCGAGCCGGTATCGCTTGAAGAAGAAATTGATAGGGTCCTACCGGTCGTACAGGCTCTGCAGGATACAGGGGTGCCGCTTTCCGTGGACACCTTCAAGCCGCAGGTCATGCGGGCGGCTCTTGCGTCCGGGGCGGACATGATCAATGACATCAATGCATTTAGGGCGCCGGGCGCTATCGAAGCGGTGGTTAATAGTGATTGTGGCTTGTGCTTGATGCACATGCAGGGCGAACCTCGAACCATGCAGCTGGCGCCGAAATATGATGACGTCGTGTGCGAGGTCACGGATTTTCTCACTCAGCGTGTCGAGGTGCTGGAGCAGGCGGGTGTCGCACCGCAACGCGTTGTCTTGGATCCGGGCTTTGGGTTTGGCAAGACGGTCGGTCAAAACTACACCATGTTGCGTCAGCTCGATACCATGCAGGTCAAAGGCTATCCATGGCTCTTGGGTTTGTCGCGGAAATCCATGCTAGGCCATGTGGTGGGGCGGGAACCTCGTGAACGCGTCGCAGCGAGCCTTGCTGCTGCGTTATATGGCCTGGAAAAGGGGGCACACATCCTCCGAGTGCATGATGTCGCCGAAACGGTGGATGCGGTAAAAGTATGGCGCACCATCAAAGATGAGTCCTTCGTATGAGCAAACGTCAATATTTTGGTACCGATGGTATACGCGGCCGCGTCGGCGGGCCCACAATCAACGCCGAGTTCGCCCTGCGTTTGGGCTATGCCGCGGGCCGAGTGCTGGCGCGCCGTCAGCCCGGTTACGGGCGCCCCAAAGTGGTGATAGGTAAAGACACGCGGATTTCCGGGTATATGCTGGAATCCGCCCTGGAAGCGGGGCTTTCTGCGGCTGGCATCGACGTGCTGCTTGCCGGCCCGGTACCGACACCCGCGGTGGCTTACCTCACCCGTACGTTGCGTCTGGTCGCAGGCGTGGTCATCAGTGCTTCGCATAACCCCTACCACGACAATGGCATCAAATTCTTTGCCGGTAACGGCATGAAGTTGCCGGACGAAGTCGAGGCTGAGATCGAAGCCATGCTGAACGAACCTATCCAGTGCGTCGAATCCGAACAATTAGGCCGTGCACGCCGTATTGACGACGCTGCGGGGCGATACATCGAGTTCTGCAAGAGCAGTTTTCCCAATGAGCTCGCGCTTAGCGGCCTGTCAATCGTCGTCGACGCCGCTCATGGGGCTGCCTACCACATTGCGCCCCACGTTTTCCGTGAGCTGGGTGCCGAAGTGCATGCGGTGGGCTGCGAGCCCGACGGCTTCAATATCAACGAGGGTGTGGGTGCGATGTACCCCGAGCACCTCGTAGAAGAAGTGCGTGCGCATGGCGCTGATCTGGGTATTGCGCTGGACGGCGATGCGGACCGCTTGCAGATGGTCGACGCCGATGGGCGCCTCTACAACGGCGATGAATTGCTGTATGTAATCGTTCGAGATCGCATGCAGCTCAAGCCGGTGCAGGGTGTGGTCGGCACGCTGATGACCAACTTCGGGCTCGAGAAGCGCCTACAGGACCTCGACATTCCGTTCGAACGCGCCAAGGTGGGTGACCGCTATGTTCTGGAAATGCTGCTGGAAAAAGGATGGCTTTTTGGTGGTGAAAGCTCCGGCCATTTGCTCTGCCTAGATCAGCACACCACAGGCGACGGCATTATTGCCGCCCTTCAGGTTTTGCAGGCCATGGCTCGTAGCGGACAAAGTTTGGCGGAGCTAGTGGGTGATTTGCGCATGTATCCGCAGAACATGGTGAATGTGCCGTTGGAGCCGGGCACCGATTGGCAGAATCATCCCGGTTTGCAGGCCGCCAAGCAGGAAGTGGAAGCAATGCTGGCGGGCCGAGGAAGGGTGCTGATCCGTGCATCCGGGACAGAGCCCAAGTTGCGTCTGATGGTGGAAGCGGAAGAGGCTGCATTGGCCGAGGCGGGCGTGCAACGTTTGGTTGCAGTAGATTTAACAAACCGTTAATGTATCTGCCGATATATTGACATATTGCTTGCGCACAATAGCGGGCATTGTCAGTCGGTCAGGTGCATTGCGATGTTAGAAACACTGGACACTCCTCTTGGCGTTACGCGCCCCATTACTTTGCCACCCATTGCGGCAGGCAACCTGGAGCTTGTGGTAGCGCGTACACCAGAAGAAATCAAAGCCTCTCAGCGTTTGCGCTTTTCAGTATTTACTGAAGAGATGGGCGCGGTTTTTCCGGGCTCCGCCAATGGTCTCGATGTCGATGATTTCGATCCCTGGTGTGAGCACCTGTTGGTGCGTGAGCAGGGTACACAGAAGGTGGTGGGGACCTACCGCTTGCTGACGCCCGTGAATGCTCAAAGATTGGGGCGTTTTTACTCTGAGTCTGAATTCGATCTTTCTGGTCTGCAGCACATGCGCCATCATGTGATCGAACTCGGTCGTTCGTGCATCCACCCGCAATATCGTAACGGTGCAGTCATTATGTTGTTATGGGTGGGCATTGCCAGCATCGTTAAGCACTTGAAGCTGCGTTACGTGCTTGGGTGTGCCAGTGTCAGTTTGCGCGACGGAGGTGTCACGGCCGCACATGTATGGCAGCAGGCGAAGCAGAACCTGGCGGAGCCGAGCGGCCTACCCGTATTGCACCCTCTTTATCCCTACCCGGTAGGGCGACTCGAGCTGGATGCCGGCCTGCCGGCCCGCATGCCACCACTCATTAAGGGTTATCTGAAAGTTGGGGCCCGTATTTGCGGCGCACCTGCATGGGACCCTGATTTCAATACTGCAGATTTTCCTGTGTTGCTGAATATCGACGATATGGACGCGCGCTACCGGCGGCACTTCGGTATGAAGTGACGCTCATTGCTCTTCCAGTGCAATGTTAAAGCCGGCTTTCTTCCACTCAGTCCGCTCACCTTCCAAGGAATAGGCTGTCAAGGGGCGCGAGCGCAACCAGGCTTTGGAAGCGTGAACCACAATGTGTTTGTTGCGTACATTAATGCTGAGCGGCAGTTCCGGCAGACTCTCGCGGCGGCGGCACAGCAGCACCGCCAAACGTAGACAAAACAACGCGAGCCAATGAGCGCGCGTATTTTCGGGCATGTGCTTGGGCAGTTTGCCCTGGTGGCCTAGGGCGAAGGCTGACAACAAGGCTTGATCGTCTGTTGAAAAACCCGGCATGTCCGCATTGCCCAGCACATAAGCCGTGTGCTTATCGTAGTTGGAGTGCGAGATGCTTATGCCGACTTCATGGAGCTTGGCCACCCAGCGCAAGATGCGGGCAAGTTCATCCTTTTCCTGGCTGTCAGGCAGCCCCAGCTGATCAAACAAAGCGAGTGCGATGCGTTCGACGCGCTGGGCCTGATGGACGTCGATATGATAGCGACGCATGAATTGCTTGACCGTTTCATCGCGCTTATCGTGGTTTGAATCGCGGCCTAGCAGATCGTAGAGCACACCGACCCGCAAGGCGCCGTCACCGGCGCGCATCAATGAAATCTTGAGCTCAAGAAAGGCTGCCAGCATGATGGCCAAGCCGCCGGCCAGCACAACGGCGCGATCAGGCTTAAGCCCCGGCAGCGTCGCCATATCCACCTTGCCGTCGTGTATCAGCTTGGCCTTCAGCTTCTCCAGCCCTTCGCGCGTAATGCCCTTGGGTGACATGCCGGTTTCAGCCAACACGGCAATCAGGCCCTTGGCCGTGCCCGACGAGCCGTATGCTTCTTCCCAGCCGGTACGCTTGTATTGACGGGCAATGGTCTCGACCTCCCGGCGGGCGGCCATGACGGCTTTGCGCATGCGCTGCTCGGTAATGCGCCCATCCGGGAAAAAACGCCGCGTGTAGCTGACACAGCCCATGGAGAGCGAGCTCATATGCAGGGGACGGAGTTCTTGGCCGATGATTATTTCCGTCGAGCCGCCGCCGATGTCTATCATTAAGCGCCGGTCAGTAGATGGAGGCAGCTCATGCGAAACACCGGTAAAAATCAGCCGGGCCTCTTCCTGGCCGGAAATGATTTCAATAGGAAAGCCAAGGGCTGTCTCGAGGCGTGGCAGCAGTTCCTTGGCGTTTTTGGCGATGCGCAGCGTATTGGTCGCCACCGCTCGCACGCGATTCGGATGAAAACCCTCTATACGTTCGGCAAAGCGTCGCAAGGATTCCTCTGCGCGCAGAACAGCCTCTTCATCCAGCACGTTGTCGGGACCCAGGCCTGCTGCCAGTCTTACGTGCTCTTTCAGGCGATCAATGGAGTAGATCTGAGCAACGCCGTCAAGCTGGACGACTCTTCCGATAGAAAGACGGAAGCTGTTCGACCCGAGGTCGATGGCTGCAAGAAGGGTGTCCATGACGAGACTCTTTACGACAGGATTAGGCGATTATAGATTCTCAGCGGCGTGTGCCCTTCCGACATGCTTGGGGCGGCTGTCATATGACGGTAAGATTCCTGAAGTAAAAGAAAAACTTTGCTCTTCTTTTTGATGGCGTTCCATGCTTCCTGCTTCGTCGGACCCTACCTTACTGAATCGCGAATTATCGCTTCTGAAGTTCAACGAGCGCGTGCTCGCCATGGCGGAACGACCCGAGGTCCCATTGTTGGAACGCCTGCGATACCTGTGTATCGTCGGCTCGAATCTTGACGAGTTCTTCGAGATTCGCATTGCCAGCCTGAAGGAGCAGCAAAGGCAGAACCCCGGGTTGGTGGCCGCCGACGGCTATACGCCCGACGCCGCCTTTGAGCGTATTCATGTAGCGACGCACGAACTGGTCGACCGGCAGAATGCGTTACTGACAGATTCCGTTCTCCCCGCGCTGCTCGAGGAAGGAATCGGCCTGATACACAACCGTGACTGGAACGAGGCGACCCGCCAGTGGGCTCACGAGGTGTTCGTACGTGACGTCATGCCACTATTGACGCCCATTGGCCTGGACCCTGCGCACCCATTTCCGCGTGTCTACAACAAAAGTCTTAACTTCATTGTGCCGCTGTCCGGGCAAGATGCTTTCGGTCGTCATGCCACTATTGCCATCATGCAGGCGCCCAGGGCATTGCCACGCATTATCAAGATCCCCGTAGAAGTTTGCGGTTTGCCGCATGGCTTCGTGCTTTTGACGGCGTTGATACGTGGTTTTGTAGCCGAGTTGTTCCCTGGGCTGGAAGTCAAAGGTTGTTATCAGTGGCGTGTGACGCGCAATAGCGACCTGTTCGTAGATGAGGAAGAAATCACCAATCTGCGCCATGCATTGCAGGGCGAATTGTCACAGCGCAACTTTGGGGCGGCGGTTCGCCTGGAGATCGATGACTCCATGCCCGAAGACCTGGAGCTCTTCCTGCAAAACGAGTTCGGCCTGACCACCCAGGATACCTATCGCGTCAGTGGGCCTGTGAATCTAGCCCGCTTAATGCAGCTATGTAACGCTGTTGACCGTCCGGACCTCCAGTTTCGGCCATACCGGGCCCCGGTACCCGCGCCGTTCAATCAGCTTGGTGGCGCGCCCGACGAGCTGTTTGCTGCGCTGGCTCGTCAGGATCAATTGCTGCATCATCCCTATCAGTCTTTTCAGCCGGTGCTGGATTTCCTGGCCGCCGCTGCGGTCGATCCACACGTGGTGGCCATCAAGCAGACCATCTATCGCACGGGTGAAGATTCCGAGCTGATGCGCCGGCTCGTAGCGGCCGCTAAGGCCGGCAAGGAGGTAACGGTGGTGGTGGAGCTCATGGCCCGCTTCGATGAGCAGACCAACATCAACTGGGCTGCCAAGCTCGAGGAAGTTGGGGCGCATGTCAGCTACGGCGTCGTGGGTCATAAGACTCACGCCAAGATGTTGCTGGTGCTGCGTCGTGAAAGCGGACGCATCAAGCGATACGGACACCTGAGCACCGGCAATTATCATCCTCGTACAGCCAAGCTCTACACGGACTTCGCCCTGATGACCGGAGACCAGCGTATCTGCGATGACATGGACAAGGTGTTCTCTCTGTTGACGGGGCTGGGCGCACGGCGACCGCTCAGGCTGTTGCTGCAGTCGCCCTTCACCTTGCACGAAACTATGCTGGCGATGATCCGTGCCGAAGCCCAGGCAGCCAAGGAAGGTAAGCGGGCGCGCATCATGGCCAAAATGAATTCCTTGCTGGAGCCGACCATCATCTCCGCCCTCTACAAAGCCAGTCAGGCGGGTGTCAAAATCGATCTAATCGTGCGAGGAGCCTGCGCTCTTCGCGCTGGGGTGCCGGGGTTATCGGAAAATATCAGGGTGCGTTCCATCGTTGGGCGCTTTCTGGAACATGCACGTGTCTTTTATTTCCATGGCGGCGGGGCAGAGCATGTCTATCTGGCATCCGCTGACTGGATGGACCGTAACTTCTTCAGACGGGTGGAAGTTGCTTTCCCCATTACCGATCGTCGCTTGAAGCGACGCGTGATTCGGGAATCGTTCACGCTGGCCTTGCGCGACAATCAGCTTGCCTGGAAGGCGCTGCCTAATGGCTCTTACGTCCGCGTCCGAGGGCGGGGTAAGGCAGTCAATCTTCACGAAGCGCTGATGCAGGAACTGGGCTCTGCCTGAGATTTGTGGGCAGTTCGGCGTGCCGCCGCCGGGTGTCAAAATTGCTGCGCCGTTGTCATGAACATGTCATATTGATTGCCTAATATGGCGTCTATCAAATGACTTCGAGTTGATTTTCACCTGGTTGGTCTTAGAGGACACCATTCATGTTCACACGCGTTTTCAAGCAATTTTCCATTGGTGTGGCGCTCTCGGCGGCTGCGCTGTCCGCCCACGCCATTGATATCACCGGTGCGGGTGCTTCCTTCCCGTATCCCGCCTATGCCAAGTGGGCGGCCAAGTACAACGAAGAGACCGGCCGTCGCGTCAACTACCAATCGATCGGTTCCGGCGGCGGTCAGCAACAGATCATTGCCAAGACGGTTGATTTCGGTGCATCCGACGACCCGATGAAGGGCCCGGATCTGGAAGAGAACAATCTGCTGCAGTTTCCCGCCATCATTGGTGGCGTGGTGCCGGTTATCAACGTCAACGGTATCAAACCCGGTGAGCTGAAGCTGTCCGGCAGCGTGCTGGCAGATATTTATCTGAAGAAGATCACCAAGTGGGACGACGAGGCCATCAAGGCGCTGAACCCCGACCTGAAGTTGCCCAGCGCATCCATTATTGTGGTGCACCGTTCCGATGGCTCCGGCACGACGTTCAACTGGACGAACTACCTGTCCAAGGTATCCGCAGACTGGAAGGAAACCGTCGGCGAGGGCAAGGCTGTGAAATGGCCGGTGGGTCAGGGCGGTAAGGGCAACGAAGGTGTGGCCGCTTATGTTCGTCAGCTGAAGAATTCGATTGGTTACGTCGAATACGCTTACGCCAAGCAGAATAATCTGTCGTGGACACAGTTGCAGAACAAGGACGGTAATTTTGTTCAGCCTTCCGAAGAGACCTTTGCAGCAGCAGCAGCCAACGCTGACTGGAGCAGCGCTCCCGGCATGGGTGTGGTGCTGACCGACGAGCCCGGTGCAGACTCCTGGCCCATCACGGCGGCCAGCTTCATCCTGATGCACAAAACCCAAAGCAAGCCCGAAAACGGTAAGGCCGTGCTGGAATTCTTCGACTGGGCATTCAAGAACGGCAAGGAAATGGCTAGCGAACTGGACTACGTTCCTATGCCCGACAGTGTGACGGAGCAGATCGCTGAGCTGTGGAAATCTGAGATCAAGACCGAAGACGGTGCGCCGATCTGGCAGTAAGGGGTAAAATCGGCCCCCAACTGATCCAATAAACGATCTTATGACGGCGCTGTACTATGTGATGGCGCCGTCTTCCTTGTTTTCTGGAAGCTTCCCCATGTTGTATCTCATCCGGTGTAACACCAGGCTGCCATCATGAAGAGTCAATCCAACGCGCTGATGGACCTGCTGTTCAAGAACCTCACGCGCACTTTTGCCTTCCTGGTGTTCATACTACTGGCCGGCATCATGCTCTCATTGATCTACGGCAGCCGCGAATCGATTGCGCAGCATGGGCTGGCCTTTTTGTGGACCAACGAGTGGGATCCTGTGCGTAATGTATACGGGGCGCTGGTGCCGATTACTGGTACGTTGCTCACCTCGTTCATTGCACTTGTTATTGCCGTGCCCGTCTCCTTCGGCATTGCCATGTTCCTGACGGAACTGTCTCCCGTATGGTTGCGACGCCCCCTGGGTACCGCCATCGAGATGCTGGCGGCCATTCCGTCCATTATTTACGGCATGTGGGGGTTGTTTGTCTTCGTGCCGATCTTCCAGCAATACGTGCAGCCCCATATCATTACAGTGTTCGAAGGTGTGCCGGTGCTGGGAGAATTCTTTGCCGGCCCGCCGTTTGGCATAGGCGTATTCACCGCCGGGTTGATTCTTTCCATCATGATCATCCCCTTCATTGCAGCGGTGATGCGCGATGTGTTCGAGCTGGTCCCACCTATGCTCAAAGAATCCGCTTACGGTCTGGGCAGTACGACCTGGGAGGTCGTCTGGAAAGTAGTATTGCCTTATACCAAGAGCGGCGTGATCGGCGGCATCATGCTGGGTCTGGGGCGCGCGCTGGGTGAAACCATGGCCGTCACCTTTGTGATCGGCAACTCATTCAATTTGCCTGATTCCATATTTTCACCGTCCAACTCTATTGCGTCTGCGCTGGCCAACGAGTTCAACGAGGCCGGGGGCATGCAAAAGGCGGCACTGCTGGAGCTGGGCTTGATTCTGTTCCTTATCACGACTGTGGTGCTGGCCTTCTCCAAGGTACTGCTGATGCGTCTGTCCAAGTCTGAAGGTAGCCGCACATGAGCGGGGAAACCACCATGTTCGAATCTGATTCCGTCGTCAGTCTTTCCAATCGCGTCTACCGTCGCAGGCAATTGGTCAATCGCATCATGCTCACCCTTTCGGGGGCGGCGGTGGCCTTCGGCCTGTTCTGGTTGTTCTGGATCATTCTCACCCTGCTTACCAAGGGAGCTTCGGCCCTGTCGTTCAGCCTGCTTACGCAGTCCACCCCGCCTCCAGGTGGCGACGGCGGTCTGCTCAATGCAATTGTGGGCAGTGTGCTGATGGCCGTCGTGGCGACACTGGTCGGCACACCCATCGGCGTGCTGGCGGGAACGTACCTGGCCGAATACGGCAATCGTGGTTGGCTGGCTCCTGCCACCCGGTTTCTGAACGATGTGCTGCTGTCGGCGCCGTCGATCGTGATCGGCCTGTTCATCTATGCCGTTTATGTCGCACAGGTGGGGCATTATTCAGGCTGGGCCGGTGCGCTGGCCCTGGCCATCATTGTGGTGCCGGTGGTGGTGCGTTCCACTGACAACATGCTCACACTGGTTCCGAACAGCCTGCGTGAGGCCGCGGCTGCCCTGGGCTGCCCAAAATGGCGCATCATCACCATGGTGTGCTATCGCGCCGCCCGTTCCGGCATGATTACCGGGGTGCTGCTGGCCATCGCGCGCATTTCCGGTGAGACTGCACCGTTACTCTTTACTGCGCTCAACAACCAGTTCATGTCCTTCAACATGAACGCCCCGATCGCCAACCTGCCTGTGGTGATCTTCCAGTACGCAGCCAGCCCCTTCGAGGACTGGAACCGGCTCGCCTGGGCCGGGGCCGTACTCATTACGCTGCTGGTGCTTGGTATCAACATTCTGGCGCGCAGCCTTTTCCGAAACAAATAAGCTGACGGCGGCATGGCCGCCGGGATCCTCCAAATGACTACTCCCGCTACTGATCGCATCAAGCTCGACGTCAAGAATCTGAATTTCTACTACGGCGACTTCCACGCCATCAAAGACGTCAGCATGTCGATCTACGAGAACAAGGTGACGGCGTTCATCGGCCCTTCGGGCTGTGGCAAGTCCACATTGCTGCGTACCTTTAATCGCATGTTCGAACTGTATCCCGGCCAACGGGCGGAAGGTGAGATCCTTCTCGACGGTGAAAATCTGCTGCAATCCAAGCTCGACATTTCGCTTATCCGGGCCAAGGTGGGCATGGTGTTTCAGAAGCCCACCCCGTTTCCTATGAGTATCTACGACAACATCGCCTTTGGGGTGCG
>JAJUGV010000007.1 GCA_029265795.1 Alcaligenaceae bacterium | reverse complement strand
TGGTGGAGCGGAGGAGGATCGAACTCCCGACCTTCGCGTTGCGAACGCGACGCTCTCCCAGCTGAGCTACCGCCCCGAACGTTGCATATTTTAACATGTGGTGGGCCTGTCGCTTGCTGGCTTTCGCAACCGCGTCACATTGGCATCCATCTCGCATTCGGGCGTAGAATGGGCTTCAGGGAGCACTGTCATGCCTTTACCGTTATTTTCGAAATTGCCCGGTTACACCAGTCGCGATAAGTCCACACCGGGTCTAGAGCGCAAAATTCTGCGTTGGATGCCTTTCGCGTTTCTGACCATCATTTTCTTGTGCGGCCTACCTTCGGTTATGGTGCGTCTGATGGAGTGGCAGGGCAGTGACCACGCCGTAGAAGCTTTTATCGGTCGGGTGGATATGCTGGCTGCCGGCATCTTCTTTGCTTTATTCAACGCCGCATTTGTTCTGACGACCGGGGCGATTCTGATCACTCTTATGAAGGGCCCCGGCTATGTCGCCGACGGGTACAAACTGATTGACTCCGAATCACCTGAGAAACTCAACGAACAGCCCTGGGTCGGCGACCGCGAGTGACTTGCCGGGGTGATGGCCTAGCGGGGTGATATCAGCTGTTGCACTGCGGGATATAATGTCATGTTATTTGATGTTATTCCCAAGGCCCGCCCCACATGACAACCATACTTGAAGACGTCCCTGTCGGCCAGAAGGTCGGCATTGCCTTTTCCGGTGGATTGGATACCAGCGCCGCATTGCTCTGGATGAAGCACAAGGGGTCGATCCCCTACGCTTACACCGCTAACCTTGGCCAGCCTGACGAGCCGGACTACGATGCGATCCCTCGCAAGGCGCTGGAATATGGTGCCAAAATTGCCCGGCTGGTAGATTGTCGCACGCAGCTGGTAGCCGAAGGCATCGCCGCACTGCAGTCGGGCGCCTTCCACGTGGCTACAGCCGGGGTGACCTACTTCAACACGACGCCTTTGGGGCGTGCCGTCACAGGCACCATGCTCGTGGCAGCCATGAAGGAAGACGACGTCCATATCTGGGGCGACGGCAGCACCTACAAGGGCAATGATATCGAGCGTTTTTATCGCTACGGTCTGCTCACTAATCCTGAACTGCGCATCTATAAGCCTTGGCTAGACCAAACGTTCATTAACGAGCTGGGTGGTCGGGCCGAAATGTCCGAATATCTGCAGCAACATGGCTTCGATTACAAGATGTCGGCGGAGAAAGCCTACTCCACCGACTCGAACATGTTGGGTGCGACGCACGAAGCAAAGGATCTTGAGTACCTGAATTCCGGTATCCGTATTGTTGAGCCCATCATGGGTGTCGCGTTCTGGCGCGACGACGTGAAGGTGGACGCCGAAGAAGTCACAGTGCGCTTCGAAGAAGGGCAGCCGGTTGCGCTCAATGGCGTAGAGTACTCCGATCCCGTGGAACTTATGCTCGAGGCGAACCGCATTGGCGGGCGACATGGCCTGGGCATGAGCGATCAGATCGAAAACCGCATTATCGAAGCCAAAAGCCGCGGCATCTATGAAGCACCGGGAATGGCGCTGCTGCATATCGCGTACGAGCGTCTGGTAACCGGTATTCATAACGAAGACACGATCGAACAGTACCGCATCAACGGTCTTCGTCTGGGCCGCTTGCTGTATCAGGGCCGCTGGTTCGACCCGCAGGCAATCATGCTGCGTGAAACGGCGCAGCGCTGGGTGGCTCGCGCCATTACCGGCGAGGTTGTCATTGAACTGCGACGTGGTAACGATTATTCGTTGCTGGATACGCGTTCGCCCAACCTGACCTACAAGCCGGAACGCCTTACGATGGAAAAGGGTGATTCGACCTTCTCGCCGCGTGATCGTATCGGCCAGCTCACCATGCGTAACCTCGATATTACCGATACACGCCAGAAGCTGTTCACCTATACCAAGGCCGGCCTGCTGTCGGCGGGTGAGGGCGTGTCCGTGCCGCAACTGAAGGGCAAAAAGGACTAAAAACCTTTGCGATCAAAGGAAAGGGCGCCTGGGAGGCGCCCTTTTTCTGCAGTGAACTGAGGTGCATGCAGCCTATGCATGCATTCGATTTACTGTTTACCCAGTAGCAGGAACTCCATTAGCGCTTTTTGCACATGCATGCGGTTTTCGGCTTCGTCCCAGACGACGCTCTGTGGACCGTCGATGACATCACCACTGACTTCTTCGCCACGGTGGGCCGGCAGACAGTGCATGAAGATTGCCTCGGGGTCGGCCTGTGCCATCATGTCGGCATCGACGCACCAATCGGCGAAGGCCTTGCGTCGCTCTTCGTTTTCAGCTTCGAAACCCATGCTGGTCCAGACGTCGGTGGTGACCAGATGGGCTCCCCGAGCGGCCTCCATGGGGTCGTCGAATTCACGCAATACATTCGGCCCCACCTGACCGGTAAGCTTAGGATCGAGGCGATAGCCTTCCGGCCCCGACACATGCAGGGTGAAGCCTAGAATTTCAGCAGCCTGTAACCAGGTATAGGCCATATTGTTGGCATCACCGATCCAAGCGACCGTTTTGCCTTCGATACTGCCGCGGTACTCGATGTAGGTGAAGATATCCGCCAGGATCTGGCATGGATGATACTCGTTTGTGAGACCGTTGATGACGGGTACGCGTGAATGGGCGGCAAAGCGTTCTATGCGCGTCTGTTCAAACGTACGGATCATAACTAGGTCGACCATACGGGACACGACGCGGGCGGTGTCTTCGATGGGTTCTGAGCGACCTAGCTGTGAATTGGAGGACGTGAGATGAATAACGGACCCACCCAGCTGATACATACCGGCTTCGAAGGACACACGCGTGCGCGTGCTGGCTTTTTCAAAGACCATGGCTAATGTACGGTCGTGCAAGGTGTGGTGCGGCTGATAACGCTTGAACTTGTCCTTGATGAGGCGGGCGCGATCCAGGAGATATTCGATCTCTTCGCGCGAGAAATCACGAAACTGCAGGAAGTGCCGCAGTGGCCCGTTCTGAACCGTGTTCTGTTTAGCGTCTGACATATTCAGCCTTGTCCTAAAACGACAATCTTACCTTTTCATACGGTTACGGGCAAAGCATGAGTGCTGATACTACGTAACGGGTGGATCGCCGGCGCGTCACCGGGTGTCCAAGCCGCCCGCCGTCGTTTTTCCTGTTATCGGCTACAATTGGGAGTGGCGGAGGGTGGCCGGATTTCGGCCCGTTCAGGGCCAGGATGGCCAGGATTCTTCATGACACAACAGGTGGAACAGTTCATTATTCATGGTATTACGAATACTGGGCGGCGCTTTCGGCCCAGCGATTGGGCAGAGCGTCTCGCTGGGGTCATGTCCCAGTTCAGGCCCGAAGGTTTTCGGGGTGGGCCGCTCAGTTACTCGCCGTACGTGACGCCTGTGAATATGGACGGCGTGCGATGCGTAGTGGTGGATGCACGCCTACGCGATCTCGAACCGCTTGCTTGGCGGTTTGTTTGTAACTTTGCTTCCGATAACGACCTCAAGACCAGCTCACGGGTCATCGACAAGGCGGTCGCGTCCGCCTCTTCTTCTTAACCGCAGAATTGCTCAATTCGCCACATCAGGCCGCAGGCTCACATGCCGGCGAAGCTGACTTGCAGCTCTTCCCGCAAAGGCAAAATTGCCTTTTCATGCTCCAGTAGCCAGCGCTTACGCTCCAGCCCCCCGCCATAGCCAACCAACGGTTGCTTTTTACCGCTGCCAATGACTCGGTGGCATGGTACGACGATGCTGATCGGGTTGGCGCCGTTGGCTAGACCCACTGCGCGCACGGCGGACGGGCGACCAATTTTCGTGGCGAGTTCCAGGTAGCTGATCGTAGTACCGGCGGGGATGGTACGTAGTGCCGCCCATACCGAGCGCTGGAACTCGGTGCCTCCGCTCAAGACGTCGAGCCCGTTGATAGCATCGAGTTCGCCGTCAAAATAGGCCTGTACGGCGCGCATCGCTTGCGATATCTGATCAGTGTCGCGCAGCACGATGTCCCGGCCGGGATACTGCAGGCGAAGTAGTCTTTGCACGCTGTCTTCATAATCCTGCCAATTCAGAAGGCGCAGCCGCCCTTGCTCGTCTGTGGCTAGCAACATCGTGCCCAGCGGGGTGTCGTGGCGTTCCAGCAAAAATGTTTCGGTCATGGCGTGTCTCCCTTTGTGGTGCATCAGCACAACGCGCACCGTTGCGCTTTCCAACGCCTATGAGCGTATATTAATCCCGCTTTTCGATCAGTAGTTCTACCCTGCGATTGCTGGCGCGGCCGGCAGGCGTATTGTTGTCGCCCAGGGGCCGGGTGTCCGCGTAACCCACTGCCTTCAAACGGCTCCGGTCAATGCCATTGGCCTGTAGGTAGCGCACCACGCTTCCAGCCCGAGCACTGGACAGCTCCCAGTTCGAGGGGAAGCGCGCGTTACGCCGCACGGGCACAGAGTCAGTGTGACCTTCAACGGTGATTTCGTGATCGGTATCTGCCAGAACCGCAACGATGCGGCGCAGGACGGACAGGCCGGAGCGACTCAGATCCGATTTGCTGCTGTCGAAAAGAATCTCGCTATTAACGCGGAAACTGACCGAGCGTTCGTTGATGACGACTTGTACGTCATTGCCCAATTCGCCTAGCGAAAGGCTTGCAGCAACACTTTCGCCTTCGGACGGCTCTACAGGATCCGGTGTCGCTGCAGGCTCCGGTATCACACTAGCGATGGCTTCCGTACTTGATTCGGAAGTCTCGGCAACCGTGACACTATTCGACGGCCGAGGAGGGCCGATGAATGAGGCGAGCAGGTCTTCTGCACTCCAGCCGGGGTAAAGCGAATCAATGGGAGAAGGCACGGGCGGAAGTACGAGCGACGGCACCTCGGAGTCAACCGTAGGCAGTGTGTCGCGGGGCAATGGTCCGACATCCGCAGGGTGGCGGGGGGCGGAAGGGATGCCCCAGCGAGCGGTCCAGCCGGGCAAGGGCTCGGACAGTAAAGCGGTATCGGGCAGCGGAGCGATATCGATCAGTGCCGCCTGCGCCGGCAGCAAGCCGTCCCCGCCCGGAAGGGGAGCATCTTCGCTCACCGCGGGCGACGGGGCGGAATCGGCGGGTGTCTCTTGCACGAGCGCGGCAGTGACAACCGGTTCGGGTGCCGGTGTCGTGGCTGCGCGATCGCCTAGCGTGCCGGCGAACGCCAGCATGACGATCATGACGACCAACAAAAGCGTCATCATGTCCAGATAGGTAATGAACCAGCCTTCCTCCTGCTGGGCGACTTCAGGTTTTTCCAGGCCCCAGCGCTCGAGCGTTTCCGGGCTTTTGCTGTGCCGTCGACGATAGGCGCGGGCTTGCTTAAGCTCGGTTTCCAGCTCGAGCATACGCCGTGCGACCGCGCGAGACGGCAGCAGGTCGCCCAAACCGTCTCTCATTGGCGACTGACTCCTGTACGGCCGGCGCCCTCGCTGGTGGAAGGCGTCGCGGCCGACTCGGCCTTAGCCCGCGCGACAACGCTGTGGTCGATGATCTCGTCGCGCACTTCTGCGACGAAGGAATTGAGTGTTTCACGCATCATCGAGGGGCTGCGTTTCTGGCTCATCATAGAGATGCCCTGCATGATCGTATTCAGCATGACAAGGCGCTGTTCGGTGCGACGCTCCAGTTTGACGGCGACCGGTTTGAATACCAGGTTGGCAAGCAGTACGCCGTAGAACGTGGTCATGAGAGCCAGCGCCATTTGGCGCCCGATAGCGGTCATGTCACCATCGCCAAGCAAAAACAAGAGGTTCACCAACCCTACCAGCGTGCCGAGCATACCGAAGGCGGGCGCAAACCCGGCCATGACACGGAAAAGCTGGGCCTCGGCGTGTTCTGTGGCTTTCATGCGGGCGATACGCCACTGCAACAAATCGAGAATGTCCTCTTCGGGAACATTGTCGATTACCAATTGAACGCCGTTACGCAAAAATGGGTTCGAGACGTCTTCCAGCTGTTTTTCTACAGCCCGAATGTCACCCTGCATCCAGGTGCGAGATATATCGACGAGGTCTTCGAGGTCCTTGTCGATATAAAGCTTTTCGTTGCGAACGATTTTTCCCAGAAGTCCGAAGACACGCACGACTTCGCGCAAAGGGTAGGCGATGAAGGTGGCCGCCGCGGTGCCGATCAGCACAATGCCCAGCCCGGGCAGGTCGATAAATAGCAGCGGGTCTTCGGCAGAGAAGAACAGGACAATGGCCAGTAGCAGGATGCTGGCGACAATGCCGATGAGAGTAGACGGATTCATACTGGAATTGTCGGCCAGATTTCACTGCGGCAATCCAAAAAAATAGGGCGCACAAGCGCCCCATTCTTTTTTGCCGGGCGGTGCCCGGCATTTTGCCGATCAAACCATCATACAAAAATCAGGCGAGCGCCTTGATGGCAGCTGCGAGACGGCTCTTGTGACGAGCGGCCTTGTTCTTGTGAATGATGTTCTTGTCGGCAACGCGGTCGATGACGCTGGACGCTTTGCGGAAGACTTCGTTAGCGGCAGCTTGGTCGCCGGCTTCGATTGCCTGACGCACACGCTTGATGGCGGTACGCATCATCGAGCGCATGGAGGCGTTGTGCTTGTTGCGCGCGACGGATTGGCGAGCGCGCTTGCGGGCTTGGGCAGTATTGGCCATGTGTGTTGCGTGTTCTGTAATGTAAGTGGTCTAACTGGCAAAGACAGGCATTCTATATTATGTGGCCCGCCGTGTAAAGTCGGATGGCCGAAAACCGCATATCCATAGCGTGGCGAAATAGGCTGCGGCGGCGGTGCAGACTAAGCCGGCCAGCCATACGATACGCCAGCCCGGTTGGCTGCCAAGCTGGATCCAGTCTATGTATGGGCCGGCTGCCAGTAAGACGGCCGCCAATACCAGCTGCGCGGGTAAGGCTCTAGCCAGGAAGCGTTGCCAGCCCGAGTTTGGACGGTAGATGCCACGGCTGTGCAAGGTGTAGGCGAGTAGACCGGCATTGAGTGTGGCGCCTAGGCCGATGGAAAGCGCGAGTCCGGCATGAGCCAACACCGGAACCATCACTGCGTTCAGCAGTTGCGTGACCACCAGACACAGTGCCGCGATTTTTACGGGGGTTCGAATGTCTTGCCGTGCATAGAACGCAGGTGCCAGGATCTTGATCGCCAGCAGGCCGATCAGACCCACGGAGTACGCCATGACGGCGACACGCGTCTGCCCGACATCATGTGCGCTGAACGCCCCATAGTTGAACAGGGTCGCCACCAGCGCGTCTGAGCACAAGGCGAGGCCCAAGGCTGCAGGAAGACCAAGCAAGACCACCAGGCGTAGGCCCCAGTCCAGGAGCGCGTTATAAGCGTCGTGGTCATCGCGGGCATACGCCCGTGACAAGCTCGGCAGCAGCACAGTACCCAGCGCGACCCCTAGTAGTGCAGTGGGAAACTCCATCAGGCGATCAGCGAAAGACAGCCATGTGACACTGCCGGGCTGTAGCCAGGTCGCGATATTCGTATTGATGAGCAGAGATATTTGCGCGACTGAAACGCCCAGAATTGCGGGCAGCATCTGGCGCAGTATGCGACGTACGATGGGGTCTCGCCGACTTTGCGAGATGCCCGCGTTCAGGCGTGGCAGCAACCCCAACCGAGCCAGGGCACTCCATTGAACGGCTAACTGCAGAAAACCTCCGATCATCACCCCTGCCGCGAGGGCATAGATCGGAATCTCGAACCAACCCACCATAAAAAGGCTGGCCGCGATCATGCTGAGATTCAAAAGGATGGGTGTGAAGGCGGGGATCGCATAGCGGCTCCAGGTGTTGAGTACGCCTGATGCGAAGGCCACCAGCGACATGCACAGGATGTAGGGAAACATCATGCGCGTCATCCAGACCGCTGCTTCGAACTCGCTTTGCCGCGCCGCGCTGCGCAAACCAGTGGCCATGAGGCTGACCACCCAGGGGGCTCCCAGTATGCCCAGCACGGTCACCAGCATCACTACGAGGGTCAGCAACAAAGCTACCCGATCCAGCAGGCGTCGAACTTCGCCATGGCCCGCGCTGCTGCGCAGCTCACCCAGAATGGGAACGAAGGCTTGAGAGAATGCGCCTTCTGCAAACAGGCGACGCAATAGGTTGGGAATGCGGAAGGCCACCCAGAACGCGTCGGTCAGCGCACCGGCGCCGAACGCCCTGGCGATCAGGACATCGCGAATGAGCCCGGTGATGCGCGACAGCAGCGTAAAGCTGCTGACGGTGGCCGCTGACCGCAGTAAACCCATGTCGACAACTGTTTACTTCGGCGCCATGCGGATTGCGCCGTCCAGGCGGATGGTTTCGCCGTTGAGCATCTCATTGGTGACGATACTATGCACCAGTTTGGCGTAATCCGTCGGTGTACCCAGCCGGGAAGGGAAGGGGATACTGGCTGCGAGAGAGTCCTGGACCTCTTGCGGCATGCCGAACATCATTGGTGTGCCGAAGATACCGGGTGCGATGGTCACGCAGCGAATACCGCTTTTGGCAAGATCGCGTGCGATTGGCAACGTCATGCCGACCACGCCACCTTTTGAGGCGGAGTAGGCCGCTTGGCCGATCTGACCGTCAAAAGCCGCCACGGACGCAGTGTTGATGAGCACCCCGCGTTCGCCGGTGGATTCGGGCTCGTTGTCGGACATGGCGGCGGCGGCCAGCCGAATCATGTTGAAAGTGCCGATCAGGTTGACACTGATGACTTTCTGGAACATGTCCAGGGGATGGGGGCCGTTGCGGCCCACTGTGCGCGACGCCGGGGCGATGCCTGCACAGTTCACCAAGCCGAACAAGGATCCGAGCTTAAGCGCCGCGTCCACGGCGGCCTGCCCGTCGGCCTCTTGTGTGACGTCACAGTGGACGAATACCTGCCCCAGCTCTTGAGCCAGCGCTTGTCCTGCTTCGTCCTGCACATCAGCAATCACTACCTTGCCGCCATGCTCGACCAGCATCCTCACCGTGCCGGCGCCCAAACCGGAAGCCCCCCCGGTGACGATGAATACCTTGTCCTTGATTTCCATCTATTCCCTCTCAGTTTTTAGAATGTCGCGCAACAGGCGCATCAGGCGGAAATGGCCTCGAAAATACGGGCGCGGATCTCGTCCACCGAACCGAGTCCGGAAATCCGGCGGTAAGCGGGTGCCGCCGGATCTCCGGACTCGGCCCAGCTTTCGTAGTAGTCGACCAGCGGGCGGGTCTGCTCGCGGTAGACGGACAGCCGATGCCGAACGGTTTCTTCTTTGTCATCATCGCGCTGCACTAGAGGTTCGCCGCTGATGTCGTCGATATCGGCGACTTTAGGCGGATTGAATTTGGTGTGATAGCTGCGACCGCTGGCGGGGTGCACACGGCGACCGCTCATGCGTTCGATGATGTTTTCTTCGGGGACGACCAGTTCAACCACAAAATCCAGTGCGATACCGGCGGATTTCAGTGCGTCGGCCTGGGGGATGGTGCGTGGGAACCCGTCGAACAAATAGCCATTCTCACAGTCCGGCTCGCGCAGACGGTCTTTGACAAGGCCGATAATGATCTCGTCAGATACCAGTCCGCCGGCATCCATGACCTTTTTCGCCTCGATGCCAAGGGGAGTCTGGGCCTTGACGGCCGCACGCAGCATGTCGCCGGTAGCAATTTGTGGAATTCCAAACCGTTCGGTGATGAACGCTGCCTGGGTTCCTTTGCCCGCTCCGGGTGGACCTAGCAGAATCAAGCGCATTTATTCCTCCTGGGTAAAAAGTGTCTGGATTATGCCGCAATGCAACAAATTATGCAGTAAGTCTGAAGATCGAACGGCCAATCCTGCGGGTTATAACTGATTCGCACAGTAACGGCGAACGCGTTCCAGATCTTCAGGTGTATCGACGCCCGGGGCGGGATGGGTATCGGTCACATGGACGGCAATGGCATAGCCGTTTTCCAGTGCACGCAGTTGTTCGAGCGATTCCCAACGCTCCAGTGGGCCTTGCGGTAGGGTTCTGAAGCGGCGCAGAAAACCGGCCCGGTAGGCATACAAGCCAATGTGATGCAGCGCGGGGAAGCCGTCGGGCAGTGTGTCACGGTCGCGCGCAAAGGCGTCGCGTGCCCATGGCAGCGGAGCCCGTGAGAAATACAGAGCATGCCCGGCCGCGTTACACACGACTTTTACGGTACTTGGGTTAAAAAGCGGCTGGCTGTCCACGATACGGCTGGCACAGGTGGCCATGGCCGCCCGACTATCTTGTTGCAACAGCAGAGCGACGGCATCAATCAGCTGTGGGTCGATCAGGGGTTCATCGCCCTGTACGTTTACCAGGACGGCATCGTCGGGCAGGGCTAGTTGCTCGACGACTTCGGCCAGACGGTCTGTCCCACTGGGGTGATCGGGTCGCGTCATTAAAGCCTCGTGGCCATGAACGCGAGCTGCCTCCAGCACGCGTTCGGCGTCCGTGGCGATAATGACACGGACGGCGCCCGAGGCGCGGGCACGCTCGGCAGTACGAACAACCATCGGCTTGCCGCAGATATCGGCTAACGGTTTGTCCGGCAGGCGGGCCGAAGCCAACCTGGCCGGCACGACGGCAATGAAACTCATGGTTGCTCAGGCGTCGTATCAGAGCTCGCCTGCGCACCGTCCGCGGTTTGAGTAGAGGGGTGCGAAGGGCTGCCAGACTGCAGGTCGCGAGCTTCGCCTTCCAGCATTACCGGCACGCCGTCACGTACCGGGTATGCCAACCGATCGGCTCGGCAAATAAGTTCCTGGCGCTGCCGATCGTATCGTAGCGACCCTTTACAGACGGGACAGACAAGGATTTCAAGCAATCGGGATTCCATGGGTAAGCCTGCTGGAGGGGCAGTCAAAACTCTGAGTGTAGTGCTTCTGACCGGGCTGATGTGAGTTTGCGAACAGAAATGGCTTGCAGCAGCTCATGCACGAGATCGAGCCATGTGGGATCGGAAAAGCATGGCCCAGGATGTACGCTATACAGACGCGAGTCATCGAATTTGCGGCATTTTACGGCGTCTTTCGGTGTAATCAGGATGCTGTCCGCATCTAAGTCAGTGAAGGGGGAGTGATCGTAGCTGTAATGGTCCGGCAGGGCGCGTGCCTGGTCCAGGACCACGCCGCTGTGGCGTAGCATGTCGAAGAATCGTTCGGGACGACCGATCGCGGCGACGGCCGCGCAGCGGCCCGTCTCGTGTCTGGCAAGCCAGTCCAGCCAGCTCCACTCCTGGCCCGTCTGCACGTGTTCTACGCGCACTGGCTCCAGGGTCATGTCGACGGTGTGCGCCACGCCGGCAGCCCCAGTGACAGCTGTTTCGCCGGGCTGCAGGTTATTGATGATGAAGTCGACGGTTTCCAAACGTGAGGCAGGTTCGCGCAATGGGCCTGCGGGTATCAGGCGTCCATTGCCGATGCCGCGTGCATCCTGAACCACGATTTCCACATCGCGGCCCAATGCCAAGTGCTGCAGGCCGTCATCAGCCACTACGACGTCAACCATTGGGTATTGGCGCCGTAGCCGCCGAATGGCGGCTTTGCGGTCGGGGTGGACACAGACGGGCGCTTGCGTGCGGGCAGCGATCAGCGCAGGTTCGTCGCCGAAGAGCGCGGGGTCTAAATCCCCCTGTCCGGCCCTGGGGGTTTTACCAGGACGCGCCCCATAGCCGCGACTGATGACTCCCGGTTGCCAGCCTCTTGCTCGCAGCGCATCGACCAGGGCCATCACGACAGGCGTCTTCCCAGTGCCCCCCACATAAATGTTGCCCACCACGACGACGGGCAAGGTGTCGTGATGTACGCGTTCCGGCCGGCTTTCATAGGCGGCCTTCCGGCGCGCGATGACGGCACCGTAGATGTGCGAAAACGGCCACATCAAGAGGCTGAACAGGCCCTTCTTACGCCATGCTGCATGCAGGGCGCGTTCGATTCGTACTCTCATGGGGATGCTTGCGTGGCGAAGTGCACACGCTCAATACCTGCCTGCCGCGCCGCTTCCATCGCCCTTACGACGGCAGCGTGGGAAGCTTGGGCATCGGCGTCGATAACAATGATGCGTTCAGAAGCGTCCTGTTCTTGTGGGGCTTGGCCCGCCTTCGCTGCGATCAGCTGCAACAGCGCCTCGGAGATATCGGCCGTCGTCGTGCCGGGCAGGAGCTGACCCTGGACTGCGTAGAGCCCATCATGGCTGATACCGATATGAATGGCGTCCCGCTGCTGGGCTTCTGCACTTGCACGAGGAAGGGTGAGCTTCAGCTGGTGGTAGCGGTCGAACGATGTCGTTGCGGCAAGGAAAATTAGAATCACCAGCAACACGTCAATGAGCGGAATCAAGTTGATCTCGATGACGTCGTCCGGCTGGTGCCTGCGGAAGTTCATTGCGCGGCTCCCCGATCCAGCAAGCGGCTCAAGGAACTAGCCTCGCGCTCCATACGATGCAGAAAGTGGTCGACACGCGAGCGAAAATAACGATGAAAGACCAATGCGGGGATGGCAATGATGATGCCAAAGGCCGTGTTGTACAGCGCGATAGAAATACCGCGTGCCAGCTGTGCGGGGTCGCCGCCATCCGGTGTATAGGAGGCGAAGATTTCGATCATCCCGACTACCGTTCCAAACAGGCCGAGCAATGGTGCGACCACTGCAATCGTGGCAAGCCCCGGCAGATAGCGATTGAGCTGATGCGCCACGTCTTTGCCGACATCCTCGGCAGCGATCTGCCGGTTGCGGGGCGTATCATGACGATGCACGAGCACTTCGGCCAGGACGCGCCCAAGAGGGGACGACCCGGCCAAGCGAATGATGGCATCGCTGTCATCGTTACGCTGACGAACGACTTCCAAGACCTGACTCGATAGGCGGGAAGGGAGTACACGGCCTTCGCGCAACGAAAGGAAGCGCTCAATGATGATGGCGAGTCCCAGGACTGAGGTGCAGATCAACAGCCAGATCGGCCAGCCGGCCGCATGTATCAAGTCGAGCATTGCTTAATGTCCGGTTTCCAACGATGTTGCATTCTACAATCGAGCCGCAGGATGGGTAAGGGCGCAGGCCGAGGGCATCTCACCACCTGGTATGGCGGGGGGGATGACCCGGGGTAAACGGCCGAAAGTGGCGCCAGCCGGGCCTTTGCTGAAGGTATCCACAGAATCTGTGGATAATTCTGTGGGTAATGTTGTGAAGTGCCGCATTTTCGTTGGACTAGCGGTTCATTGGTCAAATTTCAGCCAAAATTCGGTTTGTAAATAAATCCTTAATAATCAATAGGTTGTGTTGTTTTTCTAAAGCGTTTCATCATTTGGTCGCCCGTTTGCCCCGTGAATCCGTCATTTTGACAATATGCAACAAGCTGTGGACAGCAATTCATTTATGAGCACCACTTTTACGTTGGAGACTCCGCCATTTGGCGGACAGGAGCCCATCTGGACAGTCAGCCAGCTCAATAGCAAAGTCGGCCGATTGTTGGAAGCGTCCTTCAGCCGCATCTGGTTGCGCGGTGAGATCTCAAACTTTACTCAGGCAGCCTCCGGTCACTGGTATTTTTCTATCAAGGATGAGCGCGCTGCGGTGCGTGCCGTGATGTTTCGCGGCAGGGCTCAGGCAGTGGGGTTTGTTCCACGGGCAGGGGAGCGGTTTGAATTCCGCGTGACCGTGTCCTTGTACGAGCCGCGAGGGGACTATCAGGTGCAGGTCGAAACCATGCGCCGAGCGGGTTTAGGGGATTTGCACGAAGCCTTCCTGCGGCTCAAGCAGAAGCTGGAAGCGGAAGGGCTGTTCGATCCGGCACGCAAGCGCCGGCCGGAGCGTCATCCGCGTTCTATTGGCGTGGTCACCTCACTTGCCGCCGCCGCATTGCGCGATGTTCTGACTGCAATGGCCAGGCGCGCGCCACATGTACCGGTTATCGTCTATCCCGCTCCAGTACAGGGTGCGGATGCTCCCGCCGCTTTGGTGCACGCTCTGCAGGTGGCCGCCCAGCGTAAGGAGGTCGATACCCTCTTGCTGGTGCGGGGGGGCGGCAGCATTGAAGACCTCTGGAGCTTCAACGACGAAGGCCTGGCACGAGCAATCGCAGCCAGTCCGATTCCCGTTATCTGCGGCGTCGGGCACGAAACCGACTTCACTATCGCAGATTTTGTAGCGGATCTTCGGGCCCCTACCCCCACTGCGGCAGCTGAACTCAGCTGCCTGCCGCGTGCGGAGTGTGTGCGCGCCGTAGAAGCGGCTATCAATGCACTAACGCTAAGGCAAATGCGGCTTATTGAGCGGGCGTCGATGCGCTTGGATCGCGCCCGGGCCGGCCTGGTGTCGCCGCGCCAGCGATTGCTGCAACAGGCCGAGCGGCTCGCTGCTTTAGGGCGCCGTTTAGAACAATCCACGGTGCGTATCTTAGAGCGCAACATGAGCCGTCATGTGTTGCTTCAGGCCCGCCTGGAGCGATGCCGACCCCGAATGGATGAGCACCGCAAAACGGTCGAACAATTTGAGCAGAGACTGGAGCGCGCCTTGGCGTCTAGTGTGTCGCAGCGGCGCGCGCGGCTCGCGGCACTGACGCAGACTCTGGAAGCGCTTGGGCCAAACAGCGTATTGGAGAGAGGTTACTCGATCACACGAAACGCTGAAGGGAAGATCGTAAAAAATGGGTTAGACTTAAACGTTGGCGAGACGCTGCAGATAGAGTTTGGACGCGGCACTGCTCAGGCCAAGGTGCTGTCCACGCATGGGCTTATTTAGGGCCGGCCACAGAACCTAGGCCGCAGATCACGCCGCGTGCAGACCTGCCACGAACTGGCAGATGGTCTCAGACCCGCAGTGTATTCAATGAATTCTTTTGAAAAGGGCAACGAACATGGCATTTACGCTTCCCCCGCTTCCGTATGAGATGAATGCGCTTGAGCCGCATATCTCCAAGGAAACCCTTGAATACCACTACGGCAAGCATCATCAGACCTATGTCACCAACCTGAACAACCTGATCGCAGGCACTGAGTTCGAATCGGCTTCTCTGGAAGATATCGTTCGCAAGTCCTCGGGTGGTTTGTTCAACAACGCCGCCCAGGTCTGGAATCACACCTTTTACTGGAATTGCCTGTCGCCAAACGGCGGCGGTGAGCCGCAAGGTGCGCTTGCTGAAGCCATTAATGCCAAGTGGGGCAGCTTCGACGCGTTCAAGGAAGAGTTCAACAAGCAAGCCGCTGGAAACTTTGGCTCGGGCTGGACGTGGCTCGTCAAGAAGGGCGATGGTTCGGTCGACATTGTCAATACCAGCAATGCCGCTACGCCGCTTACCACGGCTGACATCCCACTACTTACCTGTGATGTGTGGGAGCACGCCTACTACATCGACTACCGCAACGCGCGTCCCAAGTATCTGGAAAGTTTCTGGAGCCTGGTGAACTGGGACTTCGTTGCCAAGAACTTTGCCTAAAGCGGTTTTAGCGCCAGGCGTTCTTAACGAATTCGCCTGAACGCACGCTCAAATAGAGAACGGCCGGTGCAACATTGCACCGGCCGTTTTCCTTCACAATTCCTTCACTATTGGGCTGTTGTTGCGCTGATCACTGCATTTTTGGGGGAAACCAGCGGTACCACAAACCGTAGACCGAGCATGCGGCGCAGAAAGACACTGCCCATTCCAGGGTGGTGAAGACCATCAGCACAATGCATGGAATTTTCCAGATATCGCTACCGAGCGAATAGGCCACGACGGACACCAAGCTGGCGATAAAAAGGATTTTATTGGCGAACATTTTCGCCCCTGCGTTTTCCTTTTTGCCGGCCCAGCCACGTGACTCAAAGATATTGGCCCAGATACGATGCGCCGGGCACTTATAGTGGCCGAGGAACCCCCGTACAAAGCCTTGTACGACCAGAATGGCCATCAGCCACGGGCTGACAAGAAGGCTGGCGGCGCAAACGGCAAAGTTAACGAAGGCCTCCCATCGGGTGACGTTCGACCACACGGGTGGTAAATCGAATCGAAGCATAGTCGTTCCTTCTTGAAGCAGGTTGTCGAATACGCTTCATTGTATATTAGAACAGGCTAATATAGCTAGCCAACAGGTCGCCTCACCAAACGGGGCAGCCCGTTGACGCGCGTACCGGGGCGGATACCGTGACGTGCAAACCAGCCTTGTTCCATTTCCAAAGCGTATGTCGCTGGTGCCATAGAGCAACGGGAGTCCAAGGAATGCGGCTGCATATCTGCCATACTGATGATGGTACCCGTCGCATCAATGAAGGCCACGGTTAGTGGTATGGAGGTGTCTTTCATCCAGAAGCAGTACTGGGCAGCGACGGGGAATACGAACAGCATCCCATGGTTGGGGGCCAGCGACTCCCTAAATTTCAGGCCCTTCTGGCGACTGGGTTCATCTGCCGCCACCTCGACTGTGATGCGCTGCGAGCCTATTTGTAATGGGATGCGTGGCAACTGTGCCATGCTGAGCATCAGCATGGCATCGGTGCGTTCCGTAGACTTAGCAGAGGGCCCAGACGCAATGGCTACGTTCGCAGCGCCCAAGAGGGCCAAACAAAAAAAAACAGGGCTGCATAGCCCTGAACATAAACGGGTTCCAAACATTATTAGATTTTAACGTATGCCGGATTGGGGTGACCGGCAAATACACGCACGAGAGGTCAGGCCGCTGTAATATTAAGTGCTTGCTTGCCTTTAGGACCTTGGGCAATTTCGAACTCGACCTTCTGACCTTCTTTCAGCGTCTTGAAGCCGTTCATTTGGATGGAAGAAAAATGCGCAAAAAGGTCTTCACCCCCATTATCGGGAGTAATGAAACCGAACCCTTTGGCATCGTTGAACCATTTAACGGTCCCCGTCAGCTTTTGAGATTCCCCGGGCACGGAGGTGGCGATTGAATCAGACATGCGGACTGCCCTCAACTTTGGTGTGTTGGATTGATACTTTTATTACATGGGGTAAGCTTTCGCCTATGGATTCTGGTATGCAACAATACAAGAGCACTCAGAATCATCCCATCATGCGCAATTAGCGCAACTGGCGTCAACTATCGGAAACACTAAGATTGTCATGGGGACTCAGGTCGTACCCAAGCACACTACGGTCGTGGAACGCAAGCCGGCGCGGCTCGCCCCACCACCCATGTATCAGGTCGTACTACTTAACGATGACTACACACCAATGGATTTCGTGGTGGTGGTGGTCCAGCAAGTCTTCGGCAAATCGCTCGAAGAGGCTGCGCGCATTATGCTGAAAGTGCATAACGAAGGTCGTGGGGTGGTAGGGGTCTATACGCGTGACATCGCCGCCACACGGGTCGAATCCGTCATTCAATTGGCGCGCATGAATCAGCACCCCCTGCAATGCATCATGGAACCGGTGCCGCCCGCTGAATAATAAATAACCGTTGCACTGTATATTATTGTTACTTTCTGGCACGGCTATACATCAGTTGTGGCCTGTGTGCGCATACCGGATTTCTTCCAGCTTGTCTTGTGCGCTGCCCCCAGCACAATTCTTCAAACTACGGGTATAGTAAAGTCGTTATGTGGCACCAAAAGGTGGTGTCATTGCTTTCAGTCATTGGTGATACGCAAGCTCGATTTAGTCATAGAATAACAACAGGGATTTGTCGAATTTGTTTGTCCCGCTCCAATATGCAATGGAGGTAGCGTGATCTCCGAAGAACTTGAAGTCAGCCTGCACATGGCCTTTGTCGAGGCCCGCACGGCGCGACATGAATTTATTACCGTAGAGCACTTGCTGCTTTCCCTGCTGGACAATGCCGCCGCCAGCGAAGTGCTGCGCGCGTGCTCCGCCAATATCGAAGCCTTGCGTCAAGACTTGCGTAAATTCATCGCAGAAAACACTCCGGTGTTTCCCGGCGATGAAGATGTCGATACGCAGCCCACACTGGGCTTTCAGCGGGTCATTCAGCGGGCCATCATGCATGTCTCGTCCGGCAATTCAAACAAGAATCTGGTCACAGGCGCCAACGTGCTGGTGGCCATGTACGGCGAAAAGGATTCACACGCGGTCTATTTCTTGCAACAGCAGGGTGTCACGCGTCTCGATGTCGTGAACTATCTGTCGCACGGCATCACCAAGACGCCCGAAGAACCGCCAGTAGAACAGCCGAAGGCACAACAAGTGGAAGAAGCTAAATCCGATCAGCAGAAGTCCCCGTTGGAGCTGTACGCCACGGATCTCAATGCCGAAGCACGCCAAGGGCGGATCGATCCGCTCATTGGGCGCGAGCATGAAGTCGAACGTGTCATCCAGGTGCTATGCCGGCGTCGTAAAAACAACCCGTTGCTGGTGGGCGAGGCCGGGGTAGGAAAAACTGCAATTGCGGAAGGCCTCGCATGGCGCATTACCCGTGGCGATGTACCCGAAATCCTTGCCGATGCGCAAGTTTATGCATTGGACATGGGCGCGTTGCTGGCGGGAACCAAATACCGGGGCGACTTTGAGCAGCGCCTCAAGGCCGTCCTGAAATGTCTTAAGGACAACGCCAATGCTGTATTGTTTATCGACGAGATCCACACCTTAATCGGCGCGGGCTCTGCATCCGGCGGTACGCTCGATGCTTCGAACCTGCTGAAACCGGCGTTGTCCTCGGGGCAGCTGAAGTGCATGGGCGCCACCACTTATAACGAGTATCGGGGCATCTTCGAAAAAGATCATGCTCTGTCGCGCCGTTTTCAGAAAATCGATGTCGCGGAACCCACGGTCGAGCAGACTATTCAAATTCTTCGCGGCCTCAAGAGCCACTTCGAGGCCCACCACGGAGTGCGATACTCATCAGCAGCCATCACTGCTGCTGCGCAATTGGCAGCGCGACACATCAATGATCGTTTCTTGCCCGATAAGGCCATCGACGTCATAGATGAGGCTGGGGCCGCGCAACGCCTCTTGCCGCCGTCGCGTCGCAAAAAGCTCATTGGCAAGGCGGAAGTGCAGGCAACCGTCGCCAAGATTGCACGTATTCCGCCTCAAAGCGTGTCTACAGACGATCGCAACAAGCTGGCTACGCTTGAGCGCGACTTAAAGACCGTTGTATTCGGCCAGGAAACCGCCATCGAAGCGCTGGCTGCCTCTATCAAGATGGCTCGCTCCGGCCTTGGGCGTCCCGACAAGCCCATTGGATCCTTCTTGTTTTCCGGCCCCACGGGTGTGGGAAAAACAGAAGTCGCCAAGCAGCTCGCCTTCGTTCTGGGCGTCGAGCTTCTGCGCTTCGACATGTCCGAATACATGGAACGCCATACGGTGTCCCGTCTGATCGGTGCGCCTCCCGGTTACGTGGGCTTCGACCAAGGTGGCTTGCTGACCGAAGCCATTACCAAGCAGCCGCACTGTGTATTACTGCTTGACGAAATCGAGAAGGCTCACCCGGACGTCTACAACATTCTGCTGCAGGTTATGGATCACGGCACACTGACCGACAACAACGGTCGCAAGGCGGATTTCCGCAACGTGATTCTCATCATGACCACCAATGCGGGGGCTCAAGCGCTGAATCGCAATACCATCGGTTTTGCCGCGCCAGCTACGGCGGGCGATGAAATGGCTGAGATCAAGCGAATGTTCACTCCCGAGTTCCGCAATCGGCTCGACGCCATTATCGGCTTCAAGCCACTGTCGCGCGAAATTATCTTGCGGGTCGTGGACAAATTCCTGCTGCAGCTCGAAAACCAGTTGCACGAGAAGCGCGTGGAAGTCACATTCACAGACGCGTTGCGCGAGCATCTGGCTAAAGAAGGCTTCGACCCCACCATGGGCGCACGCCCCATGCAGCGGCTTATTCAGGACACTATTCGTCGAGCCTTGGCTGATGAACTTCTGTTCGGGCGGTTGGTTGATGGCGGTCAGGTTGAAGTCGGGCTCGACGACGACGGCAAAGTGCGTCTCACTTTCCCAGAGAATGGCAAGGATGACGGCAAAGGTCGCGATCCCACGCCCTCCCGCCCGGAACCTGAACTGGTTGATTGATGCAGGCCGGCGGGCGCAGCAGTGTCTGCACCGCCGGGCTCGATGGAGCATGGCGGGGTAAAGCGTTGCTACCTGATTCGAGCTTTGCATCTGCAGGTGCCGCCCCCCCTCGGGATTGTGCGCCCCCACCGGGCGCTGTGGTGGCATGCAATCATTGCGACACAATTCATACCGCGATAGAGGTAGAACCCGGCGGTATGGCGCTTTGCAGCCGCTGCGGATATGTCTTGCTTAGACGTAGTCGTTTTTCCCTCTCTTTTTGGTCCGGGCTGACTGCCGCCGCACTGGTGGTATTTTGCATCGCCAATTTCTTTCCTCTTGCGCGCCTTTCCATGATGGGCAAGACGGTGGATGCCAATTTTGTCGGTGCGCTATGGCTCAGCTGGAGTAACGGTCATTACATACTTTCTGTGATGACGGGGCTGGTCGGCTTCTGGATGCCATTGACCCAACTGTGTTTTCTGCTTTGGGCACTCGGCTGCATACGCAAGGGCTATTTGCCGCCCGATTTTCGTGTCGCGATGCGCATATACCATCATGTCGGGCCATGGAGCATGGTGCCCGTCCTGATGCTGGCGATCATCGTCGCGATCGTCAAATTCGCGGGGTTGGCAGCACTTGAGCCTGCCGCAGGGATCTGGGCCTTTGGCTTCCTGACCTTCTTAATGACTGCGCTCAGCAGGCTGGATAGCCAACGTCTCTGGGGGTATGCCGAAGCGGCGGGTATTGCACCGCTCAGTCGTGATCCGGGAGTGCCCTCCCAGCAGCTGGCGGCGTGTCAGGTCTGCGGCTACGTGCAAGCGCATGACCCTCACGGTGGCACTGCACGATGTGAACGTTGTGCCAGCCACGTACGGAAACGCAGACCGGATATGAGAGCACGAGTCTGGGCGCTGCTGATTGCGGCAGCGGTGGTCTATATCCCGGCGAATGTGCTGCCCATGATGGAAATCCGCAGCATGCTGGGAACCAGTGTTCACACGATCTTAGGAGGCGTAGTCGAATTATGGCGCCTGGGCTCCTGGGACCTTGCCATCATCGTATTCGTGGCCAGTGTAGTCGTGCCGATCACCAAGCTGGTGGCATTGGCGGTGCTGCTGTCGTTACGCAGTTGGAAAGGCGAGCGCTCACAGCGTCAGCGGACTCGCCTGTACGAATTGGTGGAATTTATTGGCCAGTGGTCGATGCTGGATGTGTTTGTGGTCATTCTTATGACTGCGATGGCGAACTTTCCCGGTGTGTCGCAAATCACCGCGGGCCCGGCCGCTGCCAGCTTTGGCATGGTCGTGGTACTGACCATGTTGGCGGCTATGAGCTATGATCCGCGCACTGGCTGGGACCGAGCCGAAGAGAGTCCTGGCGGAAATGACAAATGACTGATAATAAAGAAAAGGACACCGGGAAACCAAAGGAGGCCGTTCACTCGCCGGAGGTTACCCGTCGGAAACCGGAGCTGCGGCCGCGCAAGGAGCAGCGCATCTCCTGGATATGGCTGGTACCCCTGCTTGCGGTATTGGTGGGGGCGGGCTTGATGGCGCGCGACTGGATGGCGGCGGGTCCCACTATTACTGTTTCATTTGAATCGGCGGACGGCATCGAAGTGGGTCAGACGCGGGTTCGTTATAAGGACGTTGCTATCGGAGTGGTCACCGGTCTCAAAGTTGACCATGAACGAAGCAAGGTCCTGGTCACGGCGCAACTCAACCGCGACGGCGCGAACTATATCACTAGAGAGGAATCGCGCTTCTGGGTGGTGAGACCCCGCCTGGCGATCAGCGGCGTGTCAGGCTTAGGCACGTTGTTGTCAGGGGTCTATATTGCAGTGGACACACCGTCATCTGTACCGCCGTCGGGGAAGCCGGTTTATGACTTCGAAGGCCTGGAACAGCCGCCCGAGATCAGCAGTGAGCGACCCGGTTCACGCTATACCTTACAGGCGCAAGATCTTGGCTGGCTGGATATCGGTTCTCCGGTCTATTACCGCCGTATTCAGGTCGGCCAGGTCATTGGCTATAACCTGGACGAAAGCGGCGACGTCGTGAATGTCCATATATTTATCGATGCGCCGCATGATCGCCACGTCACGGCCGATGCGCGCTTCTGGAATGCCAGTGGCGTGAATTTTTCGCTAGACGCCGACGGTCTTTCTGTGCAGACCGGTTCCTTGGCCGCGATTCTTGCCGGCGGTGTTGCGTTCGCGCCGGCTGATGAGTTCGACACCGCAGCGGCAGTGCCGGACTCCGTATTCGCACTCCATTCTTCACAAATTCAAGCCATGGCCGACCCAGATGGCGAGCCGATGCAGCTCGAATTTCATTTCCATCAATCTGTGCGTGGGCTTAAGGTTGGGGCGCCGATCGACTTCCGTGGGCTTGAGCTGGGCAATGTCATAGATATCGACATGGAGTTCGACCGCGATCGCCGGCAATTCTACGCGCTGGTGCGTGCGCGCATCTATCCACTCCGTTTCGGCCCGCTCTATGAGCAGCTCACCAGACTGGATAAGGATCCCCACATCGCGCGAGCCCGACTTCTGGAAAATATGGTGGCGCGAGGCTTGCGCGCACAGCTAAGAGCTGCCAATCTTCTGACCGGGCAGCAATATGTGGCCCTGGACTTTTTCCGCGACCAGCCGGATGTCGAGTTTGACGGCACCCAGTATCCGGCGGTATTGCCCACGATTACAGGCGACTTTGATCGATTGCAGCAGCAATTGGGAAGCATAGTCAGCAAGATTGACGCACTGCCCATCGAAGAGATCGTTCAGGATGCGCGTGACACCTTGCAGAGTATTACAGCCTTACTGTCCGGCGTGGACGGTAAGGTCACCCCTGAGCTGGCTTCGACCTTGCGTGCCGTGCGCAAGACTCTGGCGGCGGTTGATCGGTTTGTGGATGAGGGCACTGCTACCGCGGGCGGCTTAGAAGGTACGATGCGGGAGCTTAGTGCTGCGGCGCGTGCGCTGCGCGCCCTGGCTGACCACTTACAGGCCCAGCCCGGCTCATTGATACGCGGTGCAGCACGCGACCGTCTGGAGGTTCAACCATGAAGTGGGTCGTTGCGGGTGTGGTGATGTTGGTCGCCGGCTGTTCGACTACCGCACCGCAATATTATTCCTTGCAGGCACCAGCTATTGCTACGGGGCCGGAAGAGCGCAAGCTGAATTCCGATTATGTGATCAGTGTGCAGCCCGTACTGGTTCCGGAGCAAGTGGCTCGGCCGCAAATCGTCGTTGCATCGGCCAGCGGCGCCGAAGTCGTGCCCTTGAACGCTGCGTTATGGGCGGGGCCGTTAGAGGCTCAGATTCGTGATGCACTAGCGGATGCACTGACACTCCGCTTGAATGTGCTTGATGTGGGCAGTTCACGGGTGGACGGCCCGCCTGTCTGGCAGGTGTTTGTCGACGTCCAGCGATTTGATTCCGTCTACGGCGAATCTGTGCGGCAGGACGTTGTCTGGCGACTGGTGCCCTTAGGCATGCCAAAAAAAATGAATCGCAAGATGTGTTCTGCTCAGGTTCAGCTGCCGGTCGCCGCGGGTATGTCCGCCTTGGTGGAAGGGCATAGACAAGCTCTCGATATGCTGGCCGATCTTATGGCAGAAACCTTGCGGGGGCAGAGTGTTAAATCCACTTCATCGGCGGTGCCATCGATGGCCGATGAGCACTCGGGTGGCGTGAGCTTCCGGGGCTGTGTGACGTCTCCCTAGGGTTACAACCGATTCGATGCTGGGCATAAGGTCTGTTGTAATGCGAATGCTAATGTGCAGGCACCGTCTGCATGAAAAAAAGTATATCGGAGACAATCATGCAATTCAGCAAGGGCTTCAAATTGTTGGCCGCTTCGGCCGCTACCATGGCGGTCTTTGCCGCCGCACCGGCAGCCGCTGAGCAAGTCGTTAAGCTGGGCTTTGCCGCCCCTCTAACCGGTCCCCAATCGCATTACGGCGAAGACATGCGCAACGGCTTGATGCTTGCGCTCGAAGAGGCCAATGCACAGAAGATTCAGCTGGATGGAGACACGGCCAAGTTTGTCTTGGTAAGTCGGGATGACCAGGCAGACCCGCGCACCGCCGTTCAGGTGGCGCAGCAAATTGTTGACGAAGGCGTACAGGGGGTGCTGGGGCATTTCAACTCCGGCACCACGATACCCGCCTCCAGCATCTATCACGATGAAGGGTTGCCGCAAGTTGCCATGGCAACCTCGCCGGAATACACGGCGCAGGGGTTCAACACCACCTTTCGTATGATGACCAGTGACACACAGCAGGGCGCTGCGGCAGGTGAATTCATTGTGAAGGATCTCGGTGCTAAAACCGTGGCCCTCATCGATGATCGCACCGCATATGGGCAGGGTCTTGCCGATCAGGTCGCCAAGGCGGTGGAAGCCAACGGCGGCACGATCGTCGCGCGTGAGTATACGACCGACAAGGCCAACGACTTTACGGCCATTCTTACCAACATCCGCGCCAAAAATCCCGACGTCGTGTTTTTTGGCGGCTTAGATGCCCAGTCTGGGCCCATGCGCCGTCAGATGGTGAGGCTAGGCCTGGACGCGCCTCTGGTTTCCGGCGAAATGACGCGCAGTGAAACCTTCTTGAAGCTGGCAGGGGAAGACGCCGAAGGAACCTACGCATCGCTGGCAGGGGTGCCTTTGCAACAGATGGCCGCCGGCACTAAGTTCGAACAGGCCTATAAAGAGCGCTTCAATCAGAATCCAGGTGTGTATGCACCTTATGCTTACGATGGCGCCTGGAACATGATTACTGCCATGAAAGAGGCGGGCTCATCCAAACCGGCCGACTATCTGCCCAAACTTGCAGCACTACAACGCGCAGGCGCCACCAGCGAGAGCATCGCTTATGATGAGAACGGTGACCTCAAAGAGATCTCCGTCACTATCTATCAAGTGAAAGATGGGAAGTGGGAAATGGTTAAGACCATGGTGAGTAGCGCTAACTAGCCTACCCTATGGATATCCTGCTTCAACAACTCATCAACGGTGTGACGGTCGGCAGCGTCTATGCGCTAGTGGCGTTGGGGTACACCATGGTGTATGGCATCATCGGCCTCATTAACTTCGCTCATGGCGATGTCGTGATGGTCGGTGCCATGGTGGCCACCACACTGGTGGTGACCCTAGTGGGTGCAAATCCAGGCGGGGTGTCCGCCTGGATGTTGGTGGCCACCGCGCTGCTGGTCGCCATGCCTATCTGCATGGCACTGGGGTGGACTGCCGAGCGCTTTGCCTACCGGCCCTTGCGTCGGGCGCCGCGCCTGGCGGCTCTTATCACTGCTATCGGCATCTCCATCATCATCCAGAACGTCGCCATGATGGTGTGGGGGCGCAATTACCTTAGCTTTCCGCACATCATCGAGCCGCGAATCTTCAGTATCGGCGAGGCGCGCATCAGCATCTTGCAGCTCATCATTATTGTGGGTGCAGCTGCAATCATGACCGGCCTGACATTGCTGGTGCATCGGACGCGGTTGGGGACGGCAATGCGGGCCACCGCTCAAAACCGCGAGGTGGCCGGCCTGATGGGGGTCAATATCAACACGGTGATCTCCGCCGCCTTCCTGATCGGTTCCCTGCTGGCGGCAGTGGCAGGGGTGATGGTGGCCGCCTACTACGGCGTCGCGCAATACACCATGGGCTTCATTCTTGGGCTCAAAGCATTTACGGCGGCGGTGCTGGGCGGGATAGGGAATCTCGCCGGTGCCATGCTGGGCGGCCTGTTGCTGGGAGTAATTGAGTCACTGGGTGCAGGCTACATCGGCGACCTTACGAATGGGTTCTTTGGCAGTAACTACCAAGACGTCTTTTCATTCATTGTGCTGATCTTGGTATTGGTATTCAGACCTTCCGGCCTACTGGGTGAGCGCGTCGGGGATCGGGCATGAGCACGTTGGTTAACGATCGCCGACCGCTGCCTATCAGAGTGTGGCTGGGAGTCGCCCTATGCGGCGTCGTGTTGGCCGTGCTGCCGTTTGTACTGGGCATGGCAGGGCAGAGCTGGGTTCGTACACTGAACTTCGCACTGATCTACGTGATGCTCGCGCTGGGCTTGAACATTGTGGTGGGGTTTGCAGGCTTGCTCGATCTGGGCTACATCGCTTTCTATGCGGTGGGGGCTTATGTGTGGGCTATGCTCGCGTCGCCGCATTTCGGCCTGCACCTGCCGTTTTGGGCAATTTTGCCGATAGGGTTTGTGTTGGCTGCGATTGCAGGCGCACTGCTGGGTGCGCCGACCCTCAAGCTGCGCGGCGATTATCTAGCGATCGTGACCCTGGGTTTCGGCGAGATTGTGCGCATCTTTTTGAACAATCTAGATGCGCCGGTGAATATCACCAATGGGCCCCAAGGTATTAACCGCATCGATACCTTCAGGGTGGGTGAATTTGCCTTTGGTCGTAGCCAAGAGATCCTGGGCTACCGAATTACCGGGCCGGAAAAATACTATTACCTATTGCTGTTTCTCACGATTCTTACGGTGATCATCTGCGCTCGCCTGCAGCATTCACGTATCGGTCGTGCGTGGGAGGCCGTTCGAGAAGACGAAACGGCCGCCAAAGCGATGGGTATCAACACACGCAACATCAAATTGCTGGCCTTCACAATGGGCGCGTCCTTTGGTGGCATCGCAGGTTGTCTGTTCGCATCCATGCAGGGTTTCGTCAGCCCCGAAAGCTTTAGTCTGACGGAATCCATACTGGTGCTGTGTATGGTCGTGCTGGGCGGAATGGGCAGCATACCCGGCGTGATACTGGGGGCGTTGCTACTGTCAGTGTTCCCCGAACTTTTGCGCGCACTGGTGGTGCCCTTGCAGCAGAATTTGTTTGGCGAGGTAATACTCGATCCCGAAGGCATACGCATGCTGATGTTCGGTTTTGCGTTGGTACTTGTCATGATTTTTCGCCCTGAAGGCCTCTTGCCTTCCGCCTTGCGCCGGCGCGAACTGCGTCCGGCGAAGGAGGGCGTATGAACTCGGCGGCCTATCAGCCCACGCCCGGCGCCATGCCTGAATTGCTGTTGGTGGTGAACAAAATCAGCAAACGTTTTGGCGGTCTACAGGCATTGTCTGATGTCAGCTTCGGTATCTGCAAGGGCGATATTTACGGTTTGATCGGGCCTAATGGTGCCGGCAAAACGACCCTTTTCAACGTTTTGACCAGCCTCTATCAGCCCGAGTCGGGCACAGCGAATTTCATGGGACACCAGCTTACCCGCCTCAAGCCCCACGATATCGCCAGGGTGGGCATCGCTAGAACGTTTCAGAACATCCGCTTGTTTTCGAATCTCAGCGCCATCGAAAACGTGATGATAGGGCGCCACGTGCGTACCCGGGCGGGTGTGCTGGGAGCCGTTCTGCGCAACCGGGCAACGCTTGATGAAGAACGGGCCATCGAACAACGTGCTTACGAGCTGCTTGAGTATGTGGGTATTGCCGAGCGGGCAAATGATGTCGCCCGCTCATTGTCTTACGGCGACCAGCGGCGTTTAGAAATCGCGCGTGCCCTTGCTACGGAGCCCCTGCTGCTCGCGCTGGATGAGCCGGCCGCTGGCATGAACCCCTCCGAGACTGCGGTGTTGCGCAAACTCATAGAAAAAATTCGCGATGATGGGGTCACGGTCTTGCTCATCGAGCACGACATGAAGTTGGTCATGGGTCTGTGCAACCGGGTGCTCGTGTTGGAGTACGGCCAGGTACTGGCGGAAGGAAAACCGGCCGATGTGCAGCGTGACCCGCGCGTGATTGAGGCCTATCTGGGGCGCGGCGCAGCATCAGGCCCAGGCACGGTCACTATACCTTCCGCTGATCTCGCGCAGCCGGGTATCACCCAGGGCCCGGGCGAACAGGAGCATCCATGACTACCGACTCGTCTCCGCTGCTTGAGCTGAAAGAGCTCGACGTGTCTTACGGTGGCATACGCGCTGTACGCGGCCTCAATCTGACGGTACGACGTGGCGAACTGGTGGCGTTGATCGGCGCAAATGGCGCCGGCAAAAGTACCACGCTAAGAGCCATATGTGGTTTAGTAGGTAGGGCGGGGGGCGACATTCTGTACGACGGGCACTCCATTGCAGGAACGCCTTCATACATGTTGGTGCGCGACGGACTGGTGATGGTCCCGGAAGGGCGGGGCATCTTTGGGCAGCTGACTATCGAAGAAAACCTGGCTATGGGCGCCTACAGTCGACGCGATGTCGAGCAAATCCAGCGCGACACTGAACATGTGCTGGAATTGTTTCCCCGCTTACGCGAACGTCTCAAACAGTCCGCGGGCACACTATCCGGAGGTGAGCAGCAGATGCTGGCAATGGGCCGTGCGATGCTTTCTCGCCCAAGGCTACTGTTGCTGGACGAACCCTCCATGGGGCTGGCACCGATTATGGTGGATCGCATCTTCGATGTGATCCAGACCATTGCCGACGAGGGCGTCACTATTCTATTAATCGAGCAGAACGCTCGCCTGGCGCTAGAAGTCAGCCATCGTGGTTACGTGATGGAGTCGGGGCGCCTCATCCTTGAGGGGCCGTCTACACAATTACTCGATGACCCCAAAGTACGCGCGGCGTATCTGGGCGAGGAAGAAGCTGTCTGAACGCGTTTATCGGCGGCCGGTACTGCCGAAGCCGCCTTGCCCCCGGGTACTGTCCTCGAACTCGTCCACAATGTCGAACTCAACCTGTTGAATGGGCACGACCACCAGCTGTGCCAGGCGTTCCATGGGTTCCAGCACGAACGTCTCAGTGCCACGGTTCCATGCGGACACCATGAGCGGGCCCTGGTAATCTGAATCGATCAGCCCCACAAGATTCCCAAGAACGATGCCGTGTTTGTGACCCAGGCCGGAGCGGGGCAGAATAATACCCGCATAGGCCGGGTCGGCGATGTGTATGGATAGGCCTGTCGGCACCAGTTCCGTCGTGCCGGGTTTGAGCTCTAGAGGTTGGTCTATGCAGGCCCGTAGATCCAGCCCGGCCGAGCCACGCGTTGCGTAGCTGGGCAGGAAATCAGTCATGCGGGGGTCGAGAATTTTTAAGGCAATGCGTCTCATGTGTTGTTTTTCCTCGGGAGGCGCTGGGCAATCGCGGCCACCAGAGCACGGGCGGCCTGCAGTTTAGGTCTGGGTGTCAGGGAAGTGTGGCCACCTTCCTCAAAGAGCACCAGCTCAGTGACGTCGGCATCCATCACCTGTTGGGCCAGATTGCCAACCAGAAGCGGCACACCTTTTCGACGCCGCTTGGCGTCGGCATGTTGAATGAGATTCTCGGTTTCTGCAGCGAAGCCCACGCACCAAGGCCCGTTCTGCATCGCGGCAACTTCAGCCAAAATGTCGGGGTTAGGCGCAAACTGCAAGGCCGGCGCGGCATTGTCAGCAGTTTTCTTTAGCTTCTGCTCGCTGCTATTGACGACATGCCAGTCGGCCACGGCCGCCACCGAAATAAAGACATCATTCGCTTGGGCAAGTTGCATGACCGCGTCATGCATCTGCCTGGCGCTCTCGACATCAACGCGATCCACACCATAGGGAGTGGACAAGGCGGTAGGACCGCTCACCAGCGTGACGTGGGCACCTGCTTCGTGCGCAGCACGAGCGATTGCGTAGCCGGTTTTCCCTGAGCTGCGGTTGGTAATGACGCGCACTGGATCGATGCGCTCTGAAGTGGGCCCGGCCGTAATGAGCACGCGCCGCCCCTGCAGCAATTTGGGTTGAAAGAACGCGATAAGCTCATTGAGGATCTGGTCGGGTTCTATCATGCGCCCGCCGCCGGTCTCACCACAGGCTTGATCACCTTCGGCGGGCCCCAACAGCACGACACCGTCTTCGCGAAGTTGTGCGGCATTACGTTGTGTCGCCGGGTTGAGCCACATTTCCCGGTTCATCGCCGGCGCAACCAGTAATGGGCAAGCGCCCCGTGCGACGCACAGAGTAGATAACAGGTCGTCGGCCATCCCGTGTACCAGCTTGGCCATGAAGTCGGTGCTGGCGGGTGCGATAAGGATGGCATCCGCCCCCCGGCTCAAATTGATATGCGGCATGTTATTGGGGATGCGAGCATCCCATGGGTCCAGATAGACCGGACGTCCCGACAGCGCCTGCATAGTGACCGGTGTAATGAAGTGGGTGGCGGCTTCTGTCATGACGACATCGATGATGGCGCCTTGTTCGGTAGCACGCCGCACGAACTCGGCAAGCTTGTAGCAGGCGATGCCGCCTGTCAGCCCGAGGACAATGCGCTTATTGGCAAGTTCCAGCATGGTGAATGCTCACTGTTGAGCGCGCTGCTGCCTTTCGCGGCGCCAGCGCAGTATCTCGTCCAGCAAAAGCAGGATGGCGCCTATGGTGATAGCGACATCGGCGATGTTGAACGCGGGGAAGTACCAATCCTGCCAGTAGAACAGCAGAAAATCCACCACATGGCCATAAATCAGCCGGTCGATGGCATTGCCCAGTGCGCCGCCCAAGATGCAGGCTAATGCGCTGCACAGCACGGTCTGTCGAGAGTGCTTCCATAACATGCGCGTAATGATTACCGTGGCAACTAACGCGATGGCAGTAAAAAACCAGCGTTGCCAGCCCGCACCGTCGGCCAGAAAACTGAACGCCGCGCCGGTGTTGTAAACCAGGGTGAAGTCAAAGAAAGGCAGCAGGTTCCAGCGTTCGCCGTACAGCAGGTTCGAATCAAACCAGAGTTTTGTGAGTTGATCCAGAACGATGATCACCACGGCCAGCAGCAGCCAACCCATGAATGGGCGCCTTGAGCCAAGCGATCCGGCCGCTTGACCCTTTGGCGCGTTTTCAGAGGAACGGAGGCCGCTGCCGCCGGTCGGTTGATCAGGCATGCTCGCGAGCTTCGCCATCGCCGAACAGATTGCTCGAGCAGCGACCACAGATCGTTGGGTGATCGGAGTCGGAGCCGACGTCAGCGCGATGATGCCAACAGCGTTCGCATTTTTCTGCGTTGCTAGGGGCAACGTCGATACGCAGCGTACCGTCCGCCGCTTCTTGTACGCTCGCACGGGAGACGATTAATACGAAATGCAGATCATCACCCAGAGATTGCAGCCATTCCAGGTCGCGCCCCGAGGCGTGAATATCGACTTCAGCTGCAAGGGACGAACCCACCTTGCCGGCAGCCCGCACCTCTTCAATACGCCGCATCACTTCGGCGCGAATTTCGCGTAGACGAGCCCACTTCTCTAGCAGTTCAGCGCTACGCGCCTGGTCTGGGTAGCGATGGAAGGTCTCAGTAAAGATGGTGAGCGGCTGTTTATCGGCGTGCAAGTGCTTCCATGCCTCTTCAGCAGTGAAGGAAAGGATGGGAGCGAGAAGCTTCAGCAGACCGTTGGCAATATGCCAAAGAGCGGTCTGTGCCGAGCGGCGGGCGCGGCTGTCAGCTGCCGTGGTATAGAGCCGGTCTTTTAGAATGTCGAGATAGAATGCACCCAGATCTTCCGAGCAGAAAACTTGCAGCCGGGCCACCGCCGGGTGGAACTCATAACGTTCGTACCAGGCTTCGACGTCCTTTTGCATGGCGGCCGCCATCGCAAGCGCATAGCGGTCGATTTCAAACATGTCTTCGATCGCTACCGCGTCGGTATTGATGTCGAAATCACTGACGTTGCCCAGGAGGAATTTGAGTGTGTTCCGGATTCGCCGGTAGCTTTCCACCACACGCTTAAGAATCGTGTCGGAAATGGACAGTTCGCCGGAGTAATCGGTGGCGGCTGTCCAGAGACGCAGGATTTCAGCGCCCAGCGTGTCGGACACTTTCTGCGGGGCGACTACGTTGCCCACCGATTTACTCATCTTGCGGCCCTGGCCGTCGACGACGAAACCGTGGGTCAGCAGAGCCTTGTATGGAGCACGGCCATACAACATGCATCCGGTTAGCAAAGAAGAATGAAACCAGCCACGGTGTTGGTCGGATCCTTCGAGATAGAGGTCGGCAGGCCAGGCGAGTTCTTCGGCGTGGGAACCCTTCACGACCTGTTCCCGCCCCCCCAGCACGGTGGCATGTGTCGTACCGGAATCGAACCAGACATCCAGCGTGTCACGATTCTTCTCGTAGTGCTCGGCGTCGTCGCCCAGCAGCTCCGCCGGGTCAAGCGATTGCCATGCCTCGATGCCGTCCTTTTCAATGCGCTGAGCGACCAGTTCCATGAGCTCCGGCGTGCGCGGGTGCAGCTCGCCGGTTTCTTTGTGAACGAAGAAGGCCATTGGCACACCCCATTGGCGCTGGCGTGACAGCGTCCAGTCGGGCCGGTTGGCAATCATGGCGTGCAGCCTGGCTTTACCCCATGACGGGTAGAAGGCAGTGTCTTCAACCGCCTGCAGCGCCATCTCACGCAAGGTTGCACCGCCTTCAGCGGGGCTTCGATCCATGCCGGCGAACCATTGACTGGTGGCACGGTAGATAACGGGGGTCTTGTGCCGCCAGCAATGCATATAGCTGTGCTTGACGGTTTCCACTTTCAGAAGGGAGCCGGCCAGCTTGAGCGCTTCGACGATGAGTGGGTTGGCCTTCCAGATAGTGTGGCCGCCAAACAGCGGAAGGCTGTCGGCATACTGACCGTTGCCCTTCACCGGATTAAGGATGTCCTCGTCTTGCAGCCCATGGGCTTTGCAGGAAACAAAGTCCTCCACCCCGTAGGCGGGGGCCGAGTGAACGACACCAGTGCCCGAATCCAGCGTGACGTAATCACCACAGTAAACGGGCGCAACACGGCGATAGCCTTCGTGAGCATCGTAAAGCGGATGTCGGAAGGTCAGGTGTTCGAGTTTGGTGCCCGGTGCTGTGGCAATGACTTCACCCTTGAGGCCCCATTCCTCAAGACAGGCTTCGACACGATCCTTGGCAAGAATAAGCAAACGCCCGGTTTCGCGAGGCTCGTGCAGGCGCACCAGCGCATATTCGAACTCGGGATGAACATTCAGGGCTTGGTTGGCTGGAATGGTCCAAGGGGTGGTGGTCCAAATCACGATTGCGCCCGGCTCGTCACCCGACTGTCCGAAGGCGGCCGCCACACTTACTGCGTCTTCAAACGCAAAGGCGACGTAAATGGACGGGTCGTTGCGGTCGGCATATTCGACCTCTGCTTCGGCCAGCGCCGAGCCGCAATCGAAACACCAGTTTACGGGTTTGAGCCCACGAAAGACGAAGCCTTTCTCCATGATATGGGCCAGTGCCCGCAACTCGTCCGCCTCGTTGCTGTAGTTCATGGTGAGATAGGGATTTTCCCAGTCACCTAACACTCCCAGGCGTTTGAACTCTCGGCGTTGGTTGTCGATCTGCTCATGCGCATAAGCACGTGCCTTGGCTTGTACTTCGGCCACCGGCAGATTCTTTCCGTACTTTTTCTCGATCTGAATTTCGATGGGCATGCCATGGCAGTCCCAGCCCGGCACGTAAACGGCATCAAAGCCGGCCATGTTGCGGCTCTTAACGATGATGTCTTTCAGGATCTTATTGACGGCGTGGCCAATGTGAATGTTGCCGTTTGCATAGGGTGGACCGTCATGCAGAATGAATTTCGGCCTACCTCGGCTGGCCTCCCGTATGGCCGCGTAGATCTTTTTTTCCTCCCATTCGGCGACCCAGCCGGGTTCGCGCTGGGCAAGATTGCCGCGCATGGGGAAAGGGGATTCAGGCAGATTGAGGCTTTTTCTATAGTCCATGGAAGGCGAAATGATCTCGGGCATGCCGCACGTCGTCGTCAATGGCGGCTATCAAAGAGGGAAGGTCGGGAAATTTTTCTTCGTCCCGCAGAAAGCGGATGAACTCAACAGAGCTGAGTTTACCGTAAGCGTCGATATCGCAGTCCAGCAGATGGGTTTCGAGCACCCGGCGGCCGGCCTGTGTCACCGTTGGCCGCACCCCCAGGCTCGCCACACCAGGCAATGGCCGCTCGGCCAAACCGTGGACTTGCACGATATAGACGCCATTGCGAAGCGCGCAGTTTTCCGGCACCTTGTGGTTCAAAGTGCGGTATCCAATGGTGCGCCCCAGTTTTTGACCGTGGCCCACATGGCCGCTGATGCTATAAGGGTGGCCCAGCAGATTATTGGCACGTTCCAGGTTACCCTGCGACAGAGCGAGCCGCAGTTCAGAGCTCGAAATTCTGCGGCCATCGGCGTCGGGTACGTCCGCAATGGTTTCTATCCTGAAACCCAATTGCTCACCCATGCGCCGTAACAGACCGATATCGCCCGCGCGTTTATGACCATAGCGGAAGTCTTCGCCGACCAACAGCCAGCGGGTGTTCAGGCCTTCAACCAACAGGTGGCGGATAAAGTCTTCGGGTGTCATGCCCGAAAGCCGGGCGTCGAAGCGCGCCAACACAATCTGCTGCATGCCGTGGCGATGCAGTAGCTGGATTTTGTCGCGTAAGGGGCTGACCAGTGCAGGGCCCAATTCGGGACGGCCCGCCCGGGCTGCAAAGAAAGCGCGGGGGTGCGGATGGAAGGTCATCACGGTGGGCATGAGCCCATTTTCGTCCGCGTGCGCACGGACCCGTTCCAGGATAGCCTGGTGGCCTAAATGTACGCCGTCGAAATTGCCAATAGTCACAGCGCTGGGGTGCTGTGAGTCATGGCGAGGCAGGCGTCGGTAAAGATGGCAACTCGGTTTCACAGGCGGGAGTTTACAATTTTGCGACGCTTAACTCAGGAAATATCGTGGCAGACCTAGAAAATGGCAGTTGCCGCCTCGTCATTTTGATATCTGGACGGGGCTCAAATATGCAGACCATCGTTGACACCATCGAGCAGGATGCCTTGCCTGCCCGCGTGTGTGCCGTTGTATCAAACCGGGCCGATGCGGCCGGGCTGCCATGGGCGAGCGAGCGTGGAATCCCCACACACGTGGTGCCGCACCGCGACTACGCTACGCGCCAGGAATTTGACGCAGCGCTGGCCGACACCATCGACGCCTACGAGCCGGACTACGTAGTATTGGCTGGTTTCATGCGGGTGCTCACACCTGCCTTCGTAGAACGTTATGAGGGCCGTCTGCTGAACATACACCCTTCTTTGCTGCCGGCCTTTCCTGGGCTGCATACCCACCAGCAAGCATTGGACGAAGGCGTGCAGTGGCACGGCTGTACTGTGCATTTCGTCACCGCCAAGTTGGATCATGGCCCGGTGGTGGCGCAGGGTATTGTTCCAGTGCTTGGGGAAGATGATGCCGAATCGCTGGCCGCGCGCCTGTTGAGTGTCGAACACAAACTCTACGCGCAGGTCGTTCGTTGGCTGGCGGAAGGGCGCGTCTCGCTGGACGAGAATCACCGTGTTCACGTGGCAGGTGTGGCCACGCGAGCATTTTTGCCGGATGGCACGCCGGCTATTTCGGGCAAGGAGTTGTCATGACGACCGACCGTCGCAACGGCTTGAAAGCCAACAAGGCGAGTAAAAGTGTCAAGCCGCGTAAGGCCGCTAAGGCGCCGGCCCGTCCGTACGTACCCGCCATCGCTCGCATTGAGCAGGTACGCAGTGCGCTGGGGGAAATTCTGCAGTGGCAGCATCCAGCCGATCAGGCGCTTTCACGCTGGATGCGAGGGCATACCAAAATGGGAGCAAGGGATCGCGCCGAGGTCACCGAAGCTGTGTTCAATGTGTTGCGCCACCTGCGTCGTTACCGCAACCTAGCGGAAAGTGGCACCGGCCCGGCAGCACGGCGTCTCGCAATACTCGGTCTGGATGCTACGTTGGGCACAGAGGCGCTACAGCCGGGTCTCGAAGATCAAGAGAGGGTGTGGCTGGAACATATCCGTCGCATTGATTTGCGAGCCATGCCACGGGCCGTACGCGAGAGCCTGCCGGATTGGCTTGATGAGCGTCTGGGGGCATTACCCGGGTCCGATGCGTTAATTGCTGCGCTTAATCAGCCGGCGCCGCTGGACATTCGGGTGAACCCGTTCAAGGTGACACGCGAAGAAATATTGGCGCGCTTCGCCGACGGACCCGAAGCGCGGCACCAACCCCAGGCAACACCGTATAGCCCATGGGGAATTCGTTTCCAGGGCAGGCCTCCTGTTAGCCGCTGGTCCGCTTTCGAGAAAGGTGAGATCGAAGTGCAGGACGAGGGCAGCCAGATTCTGGTGTCTCTCGTTGCGCCGCGCCGCGGCGAAATGATTATCGACTACTGTGCCGGCGCCGGCGGGAAAACGCTGTTGCTAGGTGCGCTCATGCGCTCAACCGGTCGTCTGTACGCCTTCGATATTTCTGCAGCCCGCCTGGCACGCGCCAAGCCACGGTTCGCCCGCAGCGGTCTATCAAACATTGTGCCGGTGGTGATTCAGCCTTCCAATGATCAGCGGGTCAAACGGCTGCGGGGCAAAGCGCACCGCGTGCTGGTGGACGCACCTTGCTCCGGGCTTGGTACATTGCGGCGGAATCCGGATCTGAAATGGCGTCATCACCCCGAGGCCATACATGAATTTCTGCAGCTCCAGCAACGGATACTTAAAGAGGCATCGATGTGTGTGGCGCCGGGCGGACGGCTGGTGTATGCGACGTGTTCGGTGTTGCCCGAAGAGAATGAACAGCAGGTGGAGGCCTTCTTGGAAGCGAACCCAGGCTTCGAACTGATGGATGCTGCCGAAATTGCGGCCGATCGTTGCCCCGGCCTTGAACTGGAAGGACCGTATTTGAAGCTGCGACCTGATCTTCACGGTACGGACGGTTTTTTTGCGGCGGTGTTGCAACGGCGCAAAGCATCTTAAGACCTGCACAGCCAGGGCGGGGCGCAATGCGTGCACAAACGTAACGCCACTGTCCCTGGACGTCCATCCAGGGTAAACTTTTCAAGATTCTTACAAATACGGGATACCGTACGTACCTAAATATGGACCAAGTCTTTCATTATCTGGCCGGCGGCCTTCTTCAGATGTCATGGTGGCAAGTCGCCCTCATTACTCTGGGGCTGACGCACGTCACCATCGTTTCCGTGACCGTCTTCCTACATCGTAGCCAGGCACACAGGGGGCTGGATCTCCATCCTGCCGCCATGCATTTCTTCCGTTTCTGGCTGTGGCTGACCACCGGTATGGTCACGAAAGAATGGGTTTCGATCCACCGCAAGCATCACGCATACGTCGAGCGCGAGGGCGATCCGCACTCACCCTTGGTTTACGGTATCGGCAAAGTGTTCTTCCGTGGCGCTGAACTCTATCGCTACGAGGCAGCGAATGCCGAAACGCTCAAGCGCTTCGGCCACGGTACCCCCGACGACTGGTTAGAGCGCAACCTCTATTCCCGCCACAGCAGCTTGGGTATTCTCATTATGCTGGGCATTGATCTCGCCTTGTTCGGCGTGCTGGGCCTGACGGTCTGGGCCATACAAATGGCATGGATTCCGTTCTGGGCAGCGGGTGTCGTGAATGGCCTGGGTCACTATGTCGGCTACCGCAATTACTCCAGCCCCGACACCAGCACCAACGTGTTTCCGGTGGGCATCATCATCGGCGGCGAAGAACTGCACAATAACCATCATGCGCATGGCACGTCCTGCCGTTTTTCCGCTAAGTGGTGGGAATTCGATATCGGCTGGCTCTATATCCGCATTCTCGCATTTTTCAAACTGGCCACTATCCGCCGTGTCGCACCGCGGCTGAAGGTTGAGCCGTCCAAGAGCTCGGTTGACCTTGCCACCTTGCAGGCGGTCATCACGCACCGCTACGAAATTCTGGCGAAGTACACGCGTATGGTGCGCAAGGCGGCAGCGGAAGAGCTCGACAAGGTTAAGCAGTCGGCCAGCGATACCAGCAATGTGGCCGTACTGCGCAGGGCCCAGAAGCTGTTGGCGCGCGACCAAGACAAACTGGAACCTGCCCAGCGTGCCGAAATCGAAACGGTTCTGGCAAACCACGAATCACTTTCCACCTTGGTGAAGATGCGTGCCGAGTTGGCCCGACTCTGGGAAAGTTCCAGCGCCAGCAGTGAACAATTGTTGGCCGATCTTCAAGAATGGTGTCAACGTGCCCAGCAAAGCGGCATCGAGAGTCTGGAGCAGTTTGCCTTGCGTCTGCGCCGCTACGCGGCATGATCGAAGGGCTTAATCCACAACAGCAGGAAGCGGTTCAGCTTCCTGCAACTCACGCATTGGTATTGGCAGGGGCTGGCAGCGGTAAGACCCGTGTGCTCATCACACGGATTGCCTGGCTGGTGCAAACCGGGCAGGTGAACCCGGGAAGCATTCTTGCCGTCACCTTCACCAACAAAGCAGCGCGCGAATTACTTACCCGCCTCACCAGCCTATTACCGATCAATACGCGCGGCATGTGGGTGGGTACCTTTCACGGCCTGTGTAACCGGCTGCTGCGTGCACATCACCGTGACGCCGGCCTGCCGCAGACGTTTCAGATTCTTGACAGCCAGGATCAGCTCGCTGCGATTAAGCGTCTGCTGAAGGCTGCCAACATCGACGACGAAAAATTTCCCCCCCGTGATGTCCAGCGATTCATAAACGGTGCCAAGGAAGAAGGCTTGCGGCCGCACGCGGTCGAAGCCCATGACTCCTTCCACCGGCGAATGGTGGAGATCTACGAGCTTTACCAAGCGCAATGCGAACGCGAGGGCGTGGTCGACTTTGCCGAGCTGCTGCTCCGTGCCTACGAGCTGCTACAGAATAATGTTCCGGTTCGCGAACACTATCAGCGGCGGTTTCGTCACATACTCATCGACGAATTTCAAGACACGAACACCCTGCAATATCGCTGGATTAAGCTTTTGGGTGGCGGGGGCGCCGCTATATTCGCTGTGGGCGACGACGACCAATCCATCTATGCATTCCGCGGAGCCAACGTCGGCAACATGGCCGACTTCGAGCGCGACTATGCCCACGGCAATGTGATCCGGCTGGAACAAAACTACCGTTCCTATGGCCACATTCTGGACGCGGCCAATGCGCTCATCTCCCACAACACAGCGCGGCTGGGCAAGAATCTTTGGACCGAGCATGGCCACGGTGAGCCAATAAGGGTGACCGAGCAGCCGTCCGACATATTAGAGGCGCAATGGATTCTGGAAGAGATCCGCAGCCTCATCAACGATGGTCGCAGCCGCAGTGAAATCGCGTTGCTGTATCGAAGCAACGCACAGTCTCGCGTACTTGAGCACGCATTATTCTCTGCACGCATACCCTATCGCGTGTATGGGGGGCTGCGGTTTTTTGAGCGTCAGGAAATCAAGCATGCCCTGGCGTATCTGCGCTTGCTCGACAATCCCCACGATGACACCTCATGGCTGCGCGTAGTGAACTTTCCTACCCGCGGCATTGGTGCCCGCAGCGTCGAACAGCTCAGTGATATTGCGCAGCAGCAGGGGTCAAGCCTGTACCGGGCCGCAGCAGTACTGCCGGGCCGGGCCGGGGCGGCAGTCGCTCGCTTCGCCACGCTGATCCAGCGTCTGGCACATGACGCGCAAATGCTGACTCTGCCGGAATTGGTCGAGCACGTGGTCAGGGAAAGCGGCCTTGCCGCCCACTACGAGGCCGACCGCGAAGGTCAGGATCGTCTCGAGAACTTGCAGGAGCTTGTCAACGCCGCGACTGTTTTTAGCAGTGAAGAAGGCTATGACGGCCTGCCTGCAGGGCGCGCCTTGGAAGTGCCGCTTTCCGCAGATGATGCTGCCTTGCCGGCAGGGGGCGCCGTTACGGCGATGTCTCCTTTAGCCGCCTTCCTGTCACATGCTTCCCTGGAGGCCGGTGAAAACCAGGCTTCCGCTTCGGAAGAAGCCGTGCAGCTCATGACGGTCCATGCCGCCAAGGGTTTGGAATTCGATGTGGTGTTCATTACCGGGCTTGAAGAAGGCCTGTTTCCTCACGAAAACAGCCTGCTGGAAGCGGCGGGCCTGGAAGAAGAACGCCGGCTCATGTATGTGGCAATTACCCGCGCACGCGAGCGCCTATATCTGACGCTCGCACAAAGTCGTATGCTGCATGGCCAGACTCGCTACGCGTTGCGCTCGCGCTTTCTCGATGAAATTCCAGAAGAGCATCTCAAGTGGCTGTCGCCGCGTGAGGCGGCTCCGCTAGCCGCTACCGGTATGGGTGCATGGGGTGGGGCATTTCGTCGTGGCAGGGGCTTCGCCGCAGGCGCATCAAGCCTGACGCCCAGCGTTCCCCGCACAGCGACATCCGGCGTAACGGTGGGCAGCCAGCAGTTTCGCATCGGCACGGGCGTTCGCCATGCGCGTTTCGGTGAAGGCACAATCCTGTCGCTTAGCGGTAGCGGCACGGACGCTCAGGCGCAGATTCAGTTCCGCGATGTGGGGTTGAAGACGTTGGCTTTAGGGGTCGCTCGTCTCGAAATCATCTCTTAGGCGGTCTGCTTCGTTTCAGGCGGTGAACTCTTGATCGATGGCTTCCAGCGCTTCTTGTAGTGTGAGCCATTCCTCTTCCAGCTCGCCGTGCTGTTTGGTCAGTTCGCCGTGTTCGGCCAATACCTTCAAGCGCTCATCGCGGCGTTCGTCGCTGTACAAGTCGGCGTCGCCGATAAGCGTGTCGAGTGTGGCCAGGCGCCGGCTTGCTGCTTCCATGGCCGCCTCTACTTTGTGAAGCTGCTTTTCGAGTGGCTTGCGCTTGACGGCACGCTGTTGGCGCAACTCTGCCTCCAGGCGCCGCTGCGCTCGCCGGTCTGAAGTGGGTGTATCGCTATGGGGGAACTTAGCGTGGCGCTCCTGGGCACGGAGTTGGCTTCCGCGCTCTGCAAGCCATTGCCGGTAGTCTTCCAGGTCTCCGTCGAACTCGTTCACACTTCCGTCGGCAACGATCCAGAAGTTATCGACCGTCGTGCGCAACAAGTGCCGGTCGTGTGATACCAGCAGCATGCTGCCGCCGAATTCGGCCAGGGCGGTCGTAAGCGCTTCTCGCGTGTCCACGTCCAAGTGGTTGCTCGGTTCGTCAAGTAACAACAGGTTCGGCTTGCGTCGCACGATGAGCGCCAGCGCCAGCCGGGCCTTCTCGCCGCCTGACATCACGCCCACCAGACCGTTCACTGTGTCTCCACTGAAACCAAAGCTGCCGAGGTAGCTACGCAACTCGACTTCCCGTGTCTGCGGTTCGAGACGTTGCATGTGTTGCAAGGCGGTGGCAGCCGTATCAAGCATGTCCAGCTGGTGCTGAGCGAAATAGCCGATTTCCAGCCCGCGTGACGCTTTGCGCTCCCCGCTGATCGGAGTCAGCTCGCCGGACAGGGTTTTAATGAGGGTACTTTTACCCGCGCCGTTTACACCCAATATGCCAATTCGACTTCCCCCGCGCACCATAAGGGTGACATTGCGCAGCACTTCGCGGTGAGAGCCGTCGGGAAGCGGGTAGCCGGTGCTGATTTCGTCCAGAATCAGTAACGGATCCGGCATGGAGTCCGGTTCCGGGATGCGTATGTCGATGCCGGATTCGGCGTGGATGGGTGCCAGCTTCTCCATGCGCGCCAACGCCTTCACGCGACTTTGTGCTTGTTTCGCCTTCGTGGCTTTGGCCTTGAACCGGTCGATGAAGCTTTGAAGCCTGGCGGTTTCCTTTTGCTGACGATCCCACGCCAGTTGGCTTTGCCGCAAGCGCTCGCTGCGTTGTTCGAGAAAATCCTCGTAGCCGCCCCGGTAGCGTTGCAACTTACCGTGGTCAAAATGCAGGATGGCGCGCGCCACAGCATCCAGGAATTCCGTATCATGAGAGATCAGCATGACGGTTCCAGGATAAGACCCTAACCAACGCTCTAGCCATAGCATCGCATCGAGGTCCAGGTGATTAGTGGGCTCATCCAACAGTAGCAGGTCGGAAGGGGCCATCAGTGCGCGTGCCAGCGCCAGTCGCATACGCCAGCCACCCGAGAAGCTACCGACCGGGCTCATCCATTGTTCGGGCGTAAAGCCCAGGCCTGCCAGCAGCTGCTCAGCACGGGACGGTGCGCTCCAGGCATCTGCGTCAATCAGAGCCTGTTCCAATTCGGCGATGCGTTGACCGTCGACGGGGTCTGCCTGGTCGCGTTCCGCCTGGAGTCTGCGCAAGCGCCGGTCGCCGTCTATGACAAACTCACGCGCCGGTCGATCGAGATCAGTGATCTCTTGCTCGACACTCACAATCTGCCAAGATGCCGGGATCTCAAGCGAACCGGCATCGGCGTCCAGCCGACCCTCTAGCAGCGCAAAAAGCGTCGATTTGCCTGCGCCATTCTTACCGACAATACCTACACGTTCACCCGGGTTGACGACAAAGTCGGCGCCTTCGAGCAATACTTTGGTGCCACGGCGTAAGACAATTCCTGAACCACGTATCACGACTCGAGTTGCTCCTTCGTCAACAGAAGGATCTGGTTGTCGGTGGTGGCAGTGGTCAGCCAGATGGGTTCCAGCTCGGGGAAGGCGGCGGTGAAGTGGTCGTATTCATGGCCGATTTCCAGTAGCAACCGACCGCCCGGAGCCATGCGAGAGGGTGCTTCTTGCAGGATGCGTCGCACCAGGTCCATTCCATCGTGGCCACCAGCCAGTGCCATTTCCGGCTCATGGCGAAACTCTTGCGGCAGATTGTCCATGGACCCTTGATTCACATAGGGCGGGTTGCAGATGATGAGATCGTATTGCTCCTCAGCGGGCAGGCTAGTGAAAAGGTCGCTTTGCATTAGGTTCACTCTGTCCTGCATGCCATGCAGCTCTACGTTGGCGCCGGCGACTTTTAGTGCGTCTGCAGAGAGGTCCACAGCGTCGACTTTTGCTTCCGGGAAAGTGTAGGCTGCCAGAATTGCCAGGCAGGCCGAGCCGGTACAGAGATCCAGCACCCGTTCTAACGGGCCGTCCATCCAAGGTTGAAAGGCCTCGCCGAGAACTTCGGAAATAAGCGAACGGGGGATGATGACGCGTTCGTCCACGATGAAGCGGTGGCCCTGCAACCAGGCTTCGCCGGTAAGATATGCGGCCGGCAGACGCTCTTCACAACGCCGTTTCAGTATCTGAAGAAATCGTTCGCGCTCCTGCGGAAGCACCCGCGCATCAAGGAAAGGCGCCAGAGTGTCCGGAGGCAGGTGCAAGGTATGCAGCAGAAGATAAACGGCTTCATCCCAGGCGTTGTCACTGCCATGGCCGAAGCTTAGGTCTGCGGCATGGAAGCAGCTGATGGCGTAGCGCAGGAGGTCGCGCAGGGTCTGCAGTTGCGCAACCGAAGCGGCGTCAGGTTGAGGCATAAGAGGTTCCTTGTAATCAGGCTGAAGGCAGCAAACGTTCCATAACGCCGCGATACACATTCTTCAGCGGCTCGAGGTCGGCTATGGCTACGTTCTCGTTTACCTGATGAATGGTGGCATTGCGAGGGCCGAATTCTACGACCTGGGGGCAGATTTTTGCGATGAAGCGGCCGTCGGAGGTGCCCCCGGTCGTGGACAGTTCCGGCTCCATGCCAGTGATTTCCTTGATGGCGGCCGCGAGCGCATTGCTCAGCGATCCGGCAGGCGTCAGGAAGGGCTCGCCTCCCAAGGTCCACGTCAGTTCATACTCGAGCCCATGAGCATCCAGGATGCCATGCACCCGCCGCTTGAGCGATTCCGGTGTGCTGGCCGTGGAAAACCGGAAGTTGAAGTCCAGTGTAGCGTTACCGGGTACGACATTGGTAGCACCAGTGCCCGCATGAACGTTGGAGATTTGGAATGTGGTGGGCGGGAAATATTCGTTGCCGTCGTCCCAGCGTTCAGCAACTAGTTCCGCCAAGGCGGGCGCTACCAAATGCACGGGGTTACGTGCGAGATGGGGATACGCAACATGCCCCTGTTTGCCCTGGATGACGAGGCGGCCTGATAGCGAGCCCCGCCGGCCATTCTTGATCATGTCTCCCAGCGTGTCGACCGAAGTGGGTTCGCCCACGATGCAAAAGTCTGGCTTTTCCCCACGCTCCGACAACGCGTCGCACACTTTCACAGTGCCGTTAAGAGCAGGCCCTTCTTCGTCGGATGTGATGAGCAGGGCGATTGAGCCACTGTGATCAGGACGGGCGGCAATGAATTCTTCGACCGCCACTACAAATGCGGCGATCGAACTCTTCATGTCGGCAGCCCCTCGGCCGTACAGATTGCCTTCGTGCTCTGTCGGAGTGAAGGGGTCGAATTTCCAATGTTCGGCAGGGCCCGGGGGGACAACGTCTGTATGACCGGCGAAAACCAGCAAAGGGGCGGCTGAGCCCCTGCGGGCCCACAAATTAGTCACGTCGCCATGAGCCATGGTTTCACACTGGAAACCCACTGCGCCCAAACGTTCCGCCAGGAGTTCCTGGCAACCGCTATCTTCGGGGGTGACAGAAGGCCGAGCGATTAAATCACGGGCTAATTCCAATACGGGTTGGGCAGACATCAGGTCCTCAGAAGGTCGTTAATGCTTGTTTTTGAGCGGGTCTGGGCATCAACACGCTTTACGATGACCGCGCAGTTCAAACTATGCGAACCGTCGGCGGCGGGCAGGGAGCCTGGCACAACTACCGAGCCGGCCGGCACCCTGCCGTACATAATCTCGCCGGTGCTGCGGTCGTAGATCTTGGTGCTTTGTGAAAGGAATACACCCATGGCCAAAACGGAATTCTCTTCCACGACCACGCCTTCCACGATCTCCGAACGGGCGCCGATAAAGCAATTGTCCTCAATAATAGTAGGATTAGCCTGCAACGGCTCCAGAACCCCGCCGATGCCCACCCCGCCTGACAGATGCACGTTCCTTCCTATTTGGGCGCAAGAGCCCACGGTGGCCCAGGTGTCGACCATGGTGCCCGCATCGACATAGGCTCCGATGTTCACAAAAGAAGGCATCAACACGACGTCGCGACCGATGAAGGCGCCGCGCCTAGCGGTGGCTGCGGGCACAACTCGAAAGCCCGCCTGCGAAAAATCCTGTTCACTGTAGTGGTCGAATTTCCCCGGAACCTTGTCATAAAAACGCATGGCCCCTGCGTCCAACATCCGGTTATCCTGCAGCCGGAACGACAGTAACACTGCTTTCTTCACCCATTGATGCACTTGCCACTGCCCCTCGATTTTCTCCGCCACCCTGAGACGGCCACTATCCAGGTCGTCAATCACCGCTTCAATAGCACTGCGTATGTCGGCAGGCGCCTCTGTGCTATTGAGCCGGCTGCGGATTTCCCAAGCATGATCGATGGTGCTTTCAAGCGTTTGACTCATGAATTTTCCTGTTGTGAGAGGCGCAAAAGTCGGCGATGCGCCGAGCGGCGCTAATGCAATGTTCTTTAGCTGCAACCAGCGCGATGCGGACATGCTGGTGCCCAGGATTAGCGCCGTGCGCCTCCCGTGCGAGAAAGCTGCCCGGCAACACGGTCACTCCCGTCGCAGCGTACAGGTCGCGCGTGAATGCTTGGTCGTCATATGGCGTGCCTGCCCACAGAAAGAAGGCGGCTTGCGGGCGCGACACCTGCAGAGCCGGTTCAAGAATGGGCAGCACGGCCGTGAATTTTTCGCGATAAAGCCGGCGGTTCTCCACCACATGCGATTCATCTTTCCAGGCGGCGATACTCGCTTTTGCGGTGACCAAGCTCATGGCGCTGCCATGGTAAGTGCGATACAGGAGAAAACGCTCCAGCAGGCCGGCATCGCCGGCAACGTAGCCGGATCGCAGCCCCGGTACGCTGGAACGCTTGGATAGACTCGAAAAAGAAACCAGGCGCCGAAAATCAGTGCGCCCGGCTAGCTGCGACGCTTGCAGCGCACCCACAGGGGGGCGCGTTTCGTCGAAGTAAATTTCGGAATAACACTCGTCGGCGGCGATGACAAAATCATATTTGTCGGATAGCTCAAAGAGTCGATGCCAATCATCCAATGACAGGACATGGCCGCTGGGGTTGCCCGGGGAACAGATATAAAGCAGCTGACAACGTGTTAGCACCTCTTCGGGAATGCTTTCCCAGTCGTAGCCATGACCCCTTTGCGGGTCGGCATTCAAGTACCAAGGCTGCGCACCGGCCAATAAGGTGGCGCCCTCATAGATTTGATAGAACGGGTTAGGGCAAATGACCAACGCTTCGGGTGAGGGGTCCACCACCGTTTGTGCGAAGGCAAAAAGCGCCTCGCGCGAGCCCAACACCGGCAAGATTTGAGTTTCGGAGTCTGGGGGCGCAATGCCGTAGCGACGGGCGATCCAGGTCGCAATGGTCTGGCGCAGCTCCGGCTCGCCCTTAGTCGGGGGATAGGCGCCCAGGCCTTGCAAAGATGATTGCATGGCTTCCAGCACCACCGCCGCGGGTGGGTGCTTGGGTTCACCGATGGACAGGTTGATGGGGGGTACGTTGGTTGGCGGCTGCACATCGGCCAACAGTTGGCGTAGTCGTTCGAAAGGGTAGGGTTGCAGCGTGGCGAGCTTGGGATTCATGTTCTTCAGCTGAGGGTTAGCCGGGTTGCGCCCGCCTCTACGGAAAAAACAAGTGTGAAATGCGAGCCTGTAGACTCACATCCGCGCCGATTCTGCATCTGCGAACGAACACAATATTCTACAGAAAAAAGCGCCCCGCCTAGTTAAGGCAAGCGTTTTTTTCGCATTACGCGAGCTCTGTTTCTGCCAGAAGCTCGTTCCAGTTGTTAAAGGCCAAGTGGTACGGCATGCCGCTCAAGTCTTTGTCTGCGTAGCCCGCTTGGTGCAGGACGAATCGCACTCCGGCTGCCTCTGCACAAGCCGCATCAATGGACGTATCGCCAAAGTAGATACATTGGTCGACATTCAGTCGGAGTATGCGGATGGTTTCCAGTAAGGGGACGGGGGAGGGCTTGGCTTCGGCCCAGGTGTCTGACCCGGTGATGAAATCAAACATGTCGAAGATGCCGAACTTGCGAGTTGCAGCAACCGCCCCTGCATGACCTTTGTTCGTAACGATCGCCATCGGGAGTCCGGCTGCCCGGCATGTTTTTAGGACTTCCAGTGCACCGTCATAAAGCTGAGTGTGACGCAGGTTCAGCGCTCTTGAGTTAGCTAAGTAGCGATCCGTCAGGGCCGAGAAGTCGGCCGGCGCATCCCAGCCCTGGTCAGCCACGATATGGCGCAGTATGCCTTCGCAAGTATCGTGCAGATTGTCCAGAACATAATCGGCAGGCAGGCGTCCCAGGCCCGCCTGCTCTAGCGTCATGCGCATGCCCTGGAGAATGTCGGCAGCGCTATTGATCAACGTGCCGTCCAGGTCAAAGATGACGCCCTGCACGTTGTCGCTGAACACGGGATGAAGCTTGAAGTCGTCTGTCATGTATGAAGGAAATCGATGGTGACTCACCGCCGGCGCAAGTAACCCCGTCGCGGCCGGATTTGGGGTACGCCGAGCGAAGGGGCCGCCTGGTCCCGGCTATTGTAGGTGAGACTGATGCTGTCTCCAGCCGCCATCCCGGTTTTACCCTCATGCACTTCGCGCCGCCTTTCTGGTTCAATCAGTTACCGAAGCAGTATTCCGACAAACCGTACCTCACAAGGGTTATGAGAATGATAAAGATGGAACGGCTGTGCCTTCGCATTGTTTGCGCGCTGCTTGCTTCACTGCCTCTTGCCGCTCAAGCCTCGGATGCCGTGCGTATTGTTGTCCCATTTGCGCAAGGCGACGCATCCGACCTGATGGCACGCATAATCGCGCAGCCCTTGAGCGAAAAACTCAACCGCCCTGTAAACATACATAACCACTACGGTGCGGGTGGCATTGTGGGCACACAGGACGTCGTGCGCTCCAAGACAGATGGTCTCACGCTGGTGCTGGGTTCGGTGTCCAACATGAGCATGAATACTGCCTGCCGGGGCGAACGTCTGGGTTATGTGCCGTCGTCTGCCTTGAGGCCGGTCGCTATGCTGGCGCGGGCGCCGGTGATCGTTGCTGTGACTCCCGATTCCGGCGTGCAGCAGTTTGGCGAATTGGTGGAACGCTTCAACGCACAGCCGGGCTTACAAACGTACGCGTCTTCCGGGCTGTGCAGTTATACGGATTTCATGGGCCGCTACATCACTATGCGTGCAGGTGTAGACGTGGTGCCCATGCCCTATCGAGGGGGGCATGACGCAATCCAGGCCGTCATGAGCGGTGAGGTCGATGTCGCGATTACAGAACTGCCTAACGCCATGCGCGACGTACAGGCCGGCCGCCTGAAACCGCTGGCTGCCTCACTGCAGGGAAAGCTAGCCAATACGCCCAGCTTCGAGGACATCGGTTTCGCCCCGCTCGACGCAGCCGTCTGGTATGGCTTCTTTGTGCCGGCCGAAACCCCGTCACGCGAAGCGCGCACCATGCAGAAAGCCATACAGCAGATCGCTAACGATCCCGGTGTACAGCGGCAGCTGGAGGAGCTTGGGGCCGAGCCTTATAACCTGGTGGGGCCGGAGATCTTCCGTGAGGTGGTGAATTTCACTCGGGCCGTAGAGGGCCATGTGAATGAGATGGGAATGGAGCTGGAGTAGGGGGGTGGTGCGAACGGAGAGACTCGAACTCTCACACCTTGCGGCGCCGGAACCTAAATCCGGTGCGTCTACCAATTCCGCCACGTTCGCATGTAACCCAAAGAAGGGTAGCCAGCTAGTGTAGCGCAGGCAGCATATAGACCGCAAGCGGGGTCCGGTTCTGGCAATGTTCACCGTGCTTCTTCACAGATGCGGTCTATTAACGAACTTTCCGGTAAAATGGGGAGTTCAATCTTTTAATACCATCACATTTAATAGGTCCCTAATGCAGCCCGTGGTTGAAAAATTGTCCGGCCTTGAGCGCCGTGTTGATCTGGTCGTTTCGCTTGACGACGTCGAGAAGGAAGTACAGGCCCAGCTTAAACGCGTCGCCCGCAGCGCCAAGGTGCAAGGCTTTCGCCCAGGGAAGGCGCCCCTGTCCATCATTGAGCGCAGCCATGGGCCAGGCATCCGCTACGATGTGATTAACGAAGAAGTTGGCCGCAGCTTAGAGAAAGTTCTGGGCGAAACAGACCTGCGTGTCGCCGGTACCCCGAAGCTCGAACCCAAGACCGAAGGGGCCGAAGAAGGCACCCTGGCGTTCTCCGCGACGTTCGAGGTCTATCCAGACGTCGAAGTCCCCGACCTTAGCCAACTGACCATCACTCGCAGCAATTGCGAAGTCACCGATGCCGACATCGAGCGCACCATCGAAATCCTGCGTAAGCAGCGTGCCACGTACGAGCCTCGCGAAGGCCGTGCCGCTGCGCAAGACGACCGCGTTACGCTTGATTTCGTGGGTCGTATCGATGGTGAAGAGTTCCCCGGCGGCAAGGCGGAAAACTTCCCGTTTGTGCTGGGTCAGGGCCGTATGCTTCCCGAATTCGAAACCGCTGTAACGGGCATGAAGGCCGGTGAAGAAAAAACCTTCCCGCTGACATTCCCGGAAGATTACGGCAGCAAGGAAGTGGCCGGCAAGACCGCTGAATTCACCATTACTGTTCGCGAAGTTGCCGAAGGCATCCTGCCGGAAGTCAATGCGGATTTCGCCAAGGAACTCGGCCAGCCCGAAGGCGATGTCGAGAAGCTGCTCGCTGACGTCCGCGCTAACATCGAGCGCGAAGTCAAGGCGCGTGTGCAGGCACGCACCAAGGGCAGCGTCATGGATGCATTGGTTGCTGCGTGCGAATTCGACGTGCCCAAGGCCCTGGTTCAGAGCGATGCAGAAAACCGTGTTGCTGCTGCCCGCGAAGATCTCAAGCAGCGCGGCGTCCCCAACGCTGACACCCTGCCGATTCCTCTGGAAGCCTTTGAGGCCGAGTCCGAGCGCCGCGTGCGTCTGGGCTTGCTGGTGTCGGAACTCGTAAGCAGTGCCGATCTTCAAGCCAAGCCGGAACAGGTTCGTGCCCGCATCGAAGAGTTTGCTCAAAACTACGAAGAGCCGGCTCAAGTGGTAGCCTACTATCTGGCAGATCGTCAGCGCAGGGCCGAAATCGAAGCTATTGTGCTGGAAGACAATGTCGTCGAACACGTGCTCTCCAAGGCTCAAGTCACTGAAGAAACCGTTCCATTCGACGAACTCATGGGGACAAACTAATGTCGCGTTTTACCGATTTTTACGCCTCGTTGTATGGCGGTGATTCGGTAGTGCCCACGGGCTTAGGCTATGTGCCTATCGTGGTCGAGCAATCCGGGCGGGGTGAACGCTCCTACGATATCTACTCGCGTCTGCTGCGCGAGCGGGTGATCTTTTTCGTAGGGCCGGTCACCGACCACTCCGCCAATCTTGTCGTGGCTCAGCTGCTGTTTCTCGAGTCTGAGAACCCCGACAAAGACATCTCGCTGTATATCAACTCACCAGGCGGATCGGTCTACGCCGGCATGGCGATTTACGACACCATGCAGTTCATCAAGCCGGATGTCTCTACGCTGTGCACGGGTATTGCGGCCAGCATGGGGGCGTTTCTGCTTGCGGCGGGAGCCAAGGGTAAGCGCTACACCTTGCCCAACTCCCGCATCATGATTCACCAGCCCTCGGGCGGTGCACAAGGGCAAGCGTCCGATATTCAGATTCAGGCCCGTGAGATTCTGCGCCTGCGCGAAAGGCTCAATGAGATCCTGGCAGACAATACCGGCCAGCCGGTTGAGCGCATTGCCGTCGATACAGAACGTGACAATTTCATGTCTGCAGAAGATGCGCTATCTTATGGGCTGGTGGACAAGATCCTGGTATCACGCAACGACCAGGGCTGACACCGGACGCCAGGACTGAACTCACCATCCAGGCAGGCGTTTCTCATCGACCGGCCGTCCGCAACGACGGCCGGCCACCACTTTCGCGGCGTTCACCCGACGCCGCCTTGATTGATCCGAAATTCCTATGCCCGAAAAAAAAGGTTCGAGCGACGATAAAACCTTGCACTGCTCCTTTTGTGGCAAAAGCCAGCATGAGGTGCGCAAGCTTATCGCCGGGCCGTCGGTGTTCATCTGCGATGAATGCATCGACCTCTGCAACGACATCATTCTGGAAGAGTCCCAGGAGGCTGCTCGTGACGCCGTTCGCAACGAGCTGCCGACGCCTGCCGAAATCAAGGAATTCCTTGATGGTTACGTCATTGGTCAGGAGAAGCCTAAGCGCACTCTGGCCGTTGCCGTCTACAACCATTACAAGCGTATTCGCTATGGCGAGGTGAAAGGTGACGAAGTCGAGCTCAGCAAGAGCAATATCTTGCTGATCGGGCCAACAGGTTCCGGCAAGACGCTGCTTGCTCAGACGCTGGCACGTATGCTTGACGTCCCCTTTGTGATGGCAGACGCCACTACGTTGACCGAAGCCGGCTATGTAGGCGAAGACGTCGAGAACATCATCCAGAAGCTATTGCAGAACTGCAATTACGATGTCGAGAAGGCGCAGCGCGCCATCATCTATATTGATGAAATCGACAAGATCTCGCGCAAGGCCGATAACCCGTCCATCACGCGCGACGTGTCAGGCGAGGGTGTGCAGCAAGCTCTGCTGAAGCTCATCGAGGGCACAGTGGCTGCCGTTCCACCCCAGGGCGGGCGCAAGCATCCGAATCAGGACTTTGTTCAGGTCGACACTACCAACATTCTGTTCATCGTGGGTGGGGCTTTCGACGGTCTTGATAAGGTGATACGTGATCGCAGCGAGCGTTCAGGCATTGGTTTTTCAGCCTCCGTACACGCCAAGTCCGAAAAGGGCATTGGCGAGCTGTTCAGCGAAGTCGAACCCGAAGACCTGATCAAGTTCGGCCTTATTCCCGAACTGGTCGGTCGTTTGCCGGTAGTGGCGACTTTGCAGGAACTCGATGAAGATGCGCTTGTCAGAATTCTGACGGAACCCAAAAACGCCCTCATCAAACAGTTTCAGAAACTATTCGCCATGGAGGACGTCGAACTCGAAGTGCGTCCTGCTGCGCTGACAGCCATCGCGCAGCACGCCATTAAGCGGCGTACCGGCGCACGCGGCTTGCGTTCCATCGTGGAACAGGCCTTGCTTGACACCATGTATGAACTCCCATCTCGCAAGAATGTGAAGCAGGTGGTGCTGGACGAAAACGCAGTAACCGGCAAAGGGGTGCCGATGCTCATCTATGAAGATGGCACGGGCGACGAAGGAGACGATTCCAAGGGGGATGCTTCCCGTAAGATCCGTGGAGCGGCCTGAAATCTGGCCTTTTGGCAGCTTGGGTTGAAATTCCTTCGGCAGCCGCCATCTACAGTGCAAGGAAATCGCTGAAAAGGGAGGCCCAGGCTTCCCTTTCGCATCTAAAGCCGAAATTTAAAGGATAGTAACTATGTCTGCTAGCCAGATTCTTACTTCGGAACCCATGGATCTGCCACTGCTGCCATTGCGCGACGTAGTGGTGTTTCCGCACATGGTGATTCCCCTGTTTGTGGGCCGTCCGCGCTCCATCAAGGCGCTGGAACTGGCGATGGAAGCTGGCAATCACATCATGCTGGTTGCGCAGAAATCGGCCGGCAAGGACGATCCGCGCCCTGAAGATCTTTACGAAATCGGGTGCGTTGCAAGCATTTTGCAAATGCTCAAGCTGCCCGACGGCACCGTTAAGGTCCTGGTTGAAGGGCTGCAACGCGCGCGCATCGACAATGTGACGGACGCCGATACTCACTTCAGCGCCGTCGCGGTCCCGTTAGCCCCGGAAACCGGCGACAGTGCCGAAGTCGAAGCTCTGCGGCGCGCCGTCATGGCCCAGTTCGAACAATACGTTAAGCTGAACAAAAAGATTCCGCAGGAGATTCTGACTTCGCTCACGGGCATTGACGACCCGGCGCGCCTTGCGGATACCATTGCCGCGCATCTGCCGCTCAAACTCGATCAGAAACAACGCATGCTCGAGATTGCCGGGACCGCCGACCGTCTCGAAGGCCTGCTCAGCCAACTTGAAGAAGAAATCGATATTCTTCAGGTCGAGAAACGCATTCGCGGTCGCGTCAAGAAGCAGATGGAAAAGAGCCAGCGTGACTATTACCTGAATGAGCAGGTCAAGGCGATCCAGAAGGAACTGGGCGAGGGCGAAGAGGGCGCCGACATCGAAGAGCTCGAGAAGAAAATCGAAGCCGCCCGCTTACCCAAGGAAGCACGCAAGAAGGTCGATGCCGAGCTCAAGAAGCTCAAGCTGATGTCGCCGATGTCCGCTGAAGCTACCGTGGTACGTAACTACATCGACACCTTGCTCGGCCTGCCATGGCGGAAAAAGAGTCGCATCAATAACTCCATTTCCAATGCTCAGGAAGTGCTGGATGCCGATCACTACGGCCTCGAAAAAGTCAAAGAGCGTATCGTCGAATACCTGGCGGTGCAGCAGCGTGTCGATAAGTTGAAGGCGCCGATTCTCTGTCTGGTGGGGCCTCCCGGGGTGGGTAAGACCTCGCTGGGTCAATCCATTGCTCGTGCGACCAATCGCAAGTTTGTCCGCATGGCACTAGGCGGCGTCCGAGACGAAGCAGAGATTCGTGGCCACCGTCGCACTTACATCGGTTCGATGCCGGGCAAGATTCTGCAGAATATGTCCAAGGTTGGCGTGCGCAACCCGCTGTTCTTGCTCGACGAAATCGACAAGATGGGAGCGGATTTCCGTGGCGACCCCTCGTCGGCGTTGCTAGAGGTGCTGGACCCCGAACAAAACCACACCTTCCAGGATCACTATGTGGAAGTCGATTTCGACCTCTCCGATGTGATGTTCGTGGCGACCAGTAATACCTTGAACATTCCGCCTGCGCTGTTGGACCGTATGGAAGTGATTCGTCTGTCCGGCTATACGGAAGATGAAAAGGTGCATATCGCCTTCGATCACCTGCTGCCCAAGCTCATGAAGAACAATGGCGTGAAGGACGGCGAGCTGGTTATCGACGAAGCCGCTGTGCGCGACATAGTTCGCTACTACACGCGTGAAGCGGGTGTGCGTGGGCTGGAGCGCGAAATCAGCAAGATTTGCCGCAAGGTGGTCAAGAAACTGCTACTGCAGGTGGCTGAAGCCTCGTCTTCCGCAAAGCGTGCGGAGCAGGAAAAGGGCGAAGTTGCCGTTGTTGAAGTGGAGCCGATCCGCGTCACGCCGGAAAACCTGTCCGATTTCCTGGGGGTACGCAAGTACACCTTCGGCATGGCCGAAAAGGAAAATAAGATTGGGCAGGTCACCGGCCTGGCCTGGACCGAGGTGGGCGGCGATCTGCTGACCATCGAAGTCGCGGACATGCCTGGCAAGGGTGTGGTACTGCGCACGGGTTCCATCGGCGATGTCATGAAGGAATCGGTGGAAGCGGCTCGCACTGTGGTTCGCGCTCGAGCACAGAAGTGGGGAATTCCCAATACCGCCTTCGAAAAGCGCGATCTGCACGTCCACTTCCCGGAAGGGGCAACCCCCAAGGACGGTCCTTCAGCGGGGATCGCTATTACAACGGCCATGGTGTCCGCACTCACCGGTATACCCGTACGTGCCGACGTCGCAATGACCGGGGAGATCACGCTGCGTGGTGAAGTCCTTGCTATCGGCGGTCTCAAGGAAAAGCTACTGGCGGCCCATAGGGGTGGAATTAAAACGGTGCTGATCCCAGAGGAAAATGTAAAAGATCTGGCCGATATCCCGGATAACGTCAAGAATCATCTTGAGATTATTCCCGTACGCTGGATCGATCGTGTGCTCGAAGTGGCATTGCAGGATATGCCAACCCCTCTGTCAGATGAAGAGGTCGCCCGACTTGCGGCCGAATCATTAGCTGCATCCAAAAAAGTCGAAGATACGGCTAACGGCGATGTCGTGAAGCACTGATAGCAGGTAAATCTCGGCCGACTCATTCGGCCGCGCCGCCTCGCTGACCGACGGCCCCACATGGTTTTGAGCCATGTGGGGCCGTCGGCATTCTGATGTCAAGGTGGGTGTCAGGGTGCATATAAGCCGCACTTGGGGTAAGGGAAAACCCTAGGTTTTAGAGTGGGTCGTCCGTGCAGGTTTGCTTCGCTTGAATTCAACTGTGTATTATCTCCGTACACATGTGAATGTTGATTGGATTTTTCTTATGTTGCTCCCACGCAATGACAGCACCAACGGCTGGAGCCGTATTATTCCTTCCCGCACGCCCAACGCCGCCCTCACCGAAGACCGAGAGGCAGACTGGGTGGTTGTCGGTGCCGGGCTAGCCGGCCTGGCGGCTGCCAGGCGTCTGGCGGAAAATCGGCCGGGTGAAACCGTAGTGTTATTGGAAGCGGATCGCGTCGGCGAGGGTGCTCAGGGTCGGAACTCCGGCTTTGCGATTGACGCTCCCCATAACGTGGGCAGTTCCATGGCGGAGCTGGAGGCCGCACACAGCCACCTGCGCCTGGCCCGCGCTGCCATTGCTTACCTGGCTCGCCAGGTGAAAGAGCACAATATTTCGTGCGATTGGCGGGTGGACGGTAAGTTTCACGCCGCTGTTTCCAAGAGCGGCATCGACACCGTTCTCAGGCCTACGCTCAAAACCTTGGAAACCATGGGCGAAGCGCACGAGTGGCTTGAAGGTAAGGCCTTGCACGATCGGCTTGGCTTCACACATTTTGCGGCGGGTATCTACACCCCGGGAACTGTGTTGTTGAACCCGGCGGCACTTTGCCACGGCCTGGCGGATTCCCTGCCTGCCAATGTAACGCTGTACGAAAAGACCCCCGTTACGGGTGTGTCACACAAGAATGGCATCGAGGTGCAGACGCCGCAGGGCAAGGTGAAAGCGGGCAAGCTCATCTTCACAGTCAATGGCTGGATCAACCAGTTTGGCTACTACCGCAAGCACACTATCCCTCTGGCTGCGCACGCCAGCCTGACGCGGCAACTGACTCCGGAAGAACAGAAAAAGCTGGGAGGCCTAAATTCTTGGGGTCTGACCCCGGCTAATGCCTTTGTGGGGATCACCATGCGTCGCACCCCCGATCAGCGCATTCTCATCCGGCAGAACATGGCGTATGAGCCGAAGCTTTCCGTCAGTGATGAAGCCCGTGCCCGTGCACGGGAAGGGCATCAGATTCTGTTTGATGAGCGCTTCCCCATGCTGAAAGGCGTAACGATGGAACATACCTGGACCGGTTTCATCTGCCTGTCCCGAAACGGCGTTCCCGGCTTCGGACAGCTGGCGCCCGATGTCTATTCATCAGTTATTCACCAGGGTGTCGGTTTGACCAAGGCCACTATCGGCGGGATGCTCGTCGCGGACCTCGCCTGTGGTGTGGAAAACCCGCTTCTGAACGACATTCAGAGCCTGGGTGAACCCCAAGCGCTACCGTCACTGCCCTTTGTCGACGTGGGTATCAAAGCAAGGCTGAACTGGGAACTCTGGGCCCACCGTGCGGAAGCCTGAACCTTATTAATGTGTAATCACCAAAGGAAACTCATGATTAAGTTACGTCATTTTGTGCTTTCTGCCGCCTTGCTGATGACTTCAGCTTACGTTGATGCCAAGACGCTGCGCGTCGCCACCGACAGCGGTGCCAAGGGTTCGCCCAGCGGCGATGCTATCGAGAAGTGGGCGTCGCTGATTGAAGAAGGCACAGGCGGAAAGCTGAAGACGCGTGTGTTCTACCAAAACCAGTTGGGCGGTCAGGAAGAGGTCTTCGACCAGCACATAGCCGGCGATGTGCAGCTGATGCTCAATTGGCCCATGACCTCGTACGACAAGCGCATTGCCGTTATTTACACACCTTACATGTTTACTTCCTGGGAAGAGGCGATGGAGGCTTATAAGCCCGGCGGCTGGCTGAATGCGTCCTTGGATGCCATCTACCAGGAAAATGGCCTGAAGTTCTTCGGTGCATGGCCGGAAGGTTTCAATGGGGTGGCCACCCGGGGTAAATACGCTACGACGGTGGAGGACGCTAAGTCCATCAAGGTACGCGTTCCGCCGGTATTTCCCTTTGATCAGACCCTGGACGCCATGGGTTATCAAACGGCCACAATTGATTGGGGTGAGGTGTTCACTTCCATCCAGACCGGGGTGGTGGATGGTGATGCTGCAAACGTGATCTTCTACGACTACGAGTATTTCCGCGATACCCTCGACTACTATGTGCGCTCACGTCAGCAGTTCATCACTGGTGTACTGTCAATGAACCTTGAGGCCTGGGAATCGCTGGATGCCGAGCAGCAGGCTGTTATTCAGGAAGCTGCCCTGGAAGTCATGAGCGACCAGTTCCAGCAAGCACAGCAGGCTGATCAGGCTATCGTTGATAAATGGGTGGCACTGGGCAAGACCTATATTGATCTGCAAGGTGACGAACTGACTGCAATGGCCCGACATGTGCGCGAAGCCGTGTGGCCGCAAATGCGAAAAGAGGTGGGCGACGAGGTGTTCGACCGAATCGAGGCCAACGCCGGCACACTCTGATCAGGCCTTGATATGACTCGCATCACTGTAACCGGATCACGCCTGCTGCTGAAGGCGCTCGAATGGCTGTGCATCCTGACCAGTATTCTGGTTGCCTTGCTGCTGGCGTATCTGGTGGCAGTGCGTTACTACTTTCATGACCTGCCTGCAGGGGGTGTACATTCGCTCTCTATGTTGGCGGCCATGTGGCTATACATGACGGGGGCGCTGGTGGCCAGCCAGTCGCGTCAGCATCTGACCGTGGATATTCTGGAGCAGCGGCTGACTTCGCCCCGTGTACAGGCCTGGCACCGCCTGCTGGTCTCGGTGATCACACTGGTGATCATCTGTTTCTTTGCCTACTGGACCTATCGCATGTTTGTATGGGGTTCGCGGTTCTCCACAACGATGCAAGGGCTTAGCCTGCCGCTTTGGGTGCCGCAAGCAGCGATAGGAATGAATGCTGTGGGCAGCATCGGTTATGGTCTGCGGGATGTCTGGCACTCCATGCAGAATGTCCGCCAAGTTTCGATGGGTGCCTGAGCATGCACGCTGTATATTCCGTCATTCTCCTGCTGGTGTTGCTTGGTATCGGCGTCCCGGTGGCATGGTCTTTTGCCGGCATGCTGGCTCTGTTGACCTACTTGTATGACGTCAATCTGAACACACTGATGCTTCAAGGCTTTCGTTCCTTGAACTCAGTGGTGCTGCTCGCTTTGCCGCTATTCATTATGGCCGGGTACCTCATGCAAACCGGTGGCGTCGCTCATCGCTTGATTGAGTTCGTAGAAAGCTTGGCTCGTGGGCGCCGTGGCGGGTTGGGGGCTTCGCTCGTCGCCGCCTCAGCTGTATTCGGCGCCATTGCGGGAACCGCTTCGGCAGCGGTGGCGGCCATCGGCACGATCATGGTCGACCCGATGGCCGAGCGCGGATATCCGCGGCCCTATGCCTCGGCACTATTGGGCATGTCCTCTTTGCTGGGCATATTAATTCCGCCATCCATCACTATGATTCTGTTTGCTGTGGTGACACAGCAATCCGTCGTGGCATGTTTTGCGGCCACCATAGGTCCGGCCATCCTGTTTATGCTGGCGCTCACCCTTGCTAACTATGTTTTCTCGGGCGGCTGGCTGTTCACCGAATTGCCGCCGGAGAACAAGCCTGACGAGGAGCAGATTTCAGCGGGCCGTGCGGCAGCGAGGGCGTTACCGGCATTGTGTATTCCGCTCCTGATTCTGGGCGGGATCTACGGCGGCGTATTCACGCCTACCGAAGCAGCGGC